>CBDUCU010000044.1:0-13565 GCA_965365725.1 uncultured bacterium
TGCCGCTGTGGGCTCCCGTCGCAGGCATCGTGGCTTCGGTAGGCATCGGTCTCATCTTCGGCCTGTGGCCCGCCTGGAAGGCGGCGCGTCTCGATCCGATTGAAGCGCTCAGGTACGAATAAGGCAAAAGGCAAAAGGCAAAAGGTAAAAGTGAAGAGGCTCTACGCCTTCTCACTTTTACCTTTTGCCTTTTTACTTTTGCCTTCTTACGCGATGAAGCCTCCAAACGCGGCGGCTGACGCGATGCTGAGCAAGAGGATGATTACCCACAGCGCAATCGCCACTGACCATGCGGCGGAAGAGCTGACGCGTTCGCCCGTGTTGTGAAGACCCGTCTTTGTCAGCCAGAGGCCATAGAATGAAAGCACGCCGATAAAAGAGGCCATCGTGTAGAGCACGGGATGTTCGGCTGGATTAAAGAGGACGCTGAGATTGTCCTGCACAAGGCCGTTTGCGCCGCGCATCGGATGTATGTCTTCAGGCGCTTTTAGATAAAGCAAGAGCAGACTGACGAGTTTTGAGATAACGATGACCGGCACGGCGGCGTGCGTGGCGACGGCGAGCGCCTGCCAAAAATTTATCTTTCCGCCGAAGGCCAATACGCCGAGCACATAAAGCCCCGCGAAGATCGCCATAAAGACAAACGTGGCGACGACCTGATTGATTGCGCCGCCCCACACGCGCACGGGGTCTGTCGCTGCATTGAGCTGCTCTTCTTTCATTTCCGAAGCCTTGTCCGCAGGTACAAATCCGGCCTCGACCACCTTCTCCGTCGTATGCTCGGCGATTCGCTCCGGTGTAACGCGGCGCACAAAGGCCACGTTATAAACGAAATTGCAGAGCGCGATGATGAGCAGCGCCGTCAACCAACGCGGATGCACGCGCAGGTTCTGAAAGACGCGAGCAGGCTCGTAGAACAGCCCGGCAATGCGGTCAAACGGCGAGAGCGGCGCAGCAGCGTCACCTGCCGCTTGAGGACGCGGGATAAAACTAAGACCCGTCAAGATAAGCCCGAAGAAACAGAGCCCCGCGCCGATGGCAATCACCGTGTTTGGCAGAACCTTTAGCAGCCCTGCCAGAACTATAAGCACGCCTATTCCCAACAGGACGAGCGCATACATGCGACGAATCATTAGGGGAATCCTCCTGCAAATAAACGAAGCGAAACGCTGTCGATACGCACCGGCGTGAGGCTAAGTTTCAATGGATGTAAATGTTTGTTGTCCGTCGGACGAATTACTCTTCCGGTTGGACGCTAGGATTGGTCGGAGCTTCGGCCCAACCGGGCACGCGTATGCATGCGACTGTGTGGCCGGGCACGACTTCGCGTAAGTCCGGGTCGATTTGCGCGCACTGTGGAATGGCTTCGGGGCAGCGCGTATGGAAGCGGCAGCCTGCGGGCGGGTTGATTGGAGTCGGCACGTCGCCCTTGAGCACGATACGCTCGCGCTTGCGCGTGGGGTCAGGGATAGGGATAGCTGAAAGCAGCGCGCGCGTGTATGGATGCAAAGGATTGGCGTAGAGTTCTTCGGCGGATGCAACCTCGACTATCCGACCGAGATACATCACCGCCACGCGGTCTGAGATGTGTTCGACGATGGCCAGTCCGTGCGAGATAAAAAGATAGGTGAGTCCAAACTCTTTCTGTAAATCCTCCAAAAGATTGACCACCTGCGCCTGCACCGACACGTCGAGCGCCGACACAGGCTCGTCCGCCACAATCAGTTTCGGATTCAAAGCAAGTGCGCGCGCAATCCCGATGCGTTGACGCTGTCCGCCCGAAAACTCGTGCGGGTAGCGGTTCATATAATCCGGATCGAGCCCGACCTTTGCGAGCAGTTCGGCCACGCGGTCGCGCCGCTCATGTTTTTCCCCGATTTTATGTACGACAAGCGGCTCGCCGACAATATCGCGCACGCGCAGACGCGGATTCAAAGACGCGTAAGGGTCTTGAAAGATGATTTGCATCTGTCGGCGCAGTCGGCGCAAATCGCCTTTGTCCATCGCGCGCACGTCTTGGCCCTCGAAGGCGATCTCGCCGCTTGTCGGCTCGATCAAACGCAACAGACAACGCCCGACGGTTGACTTGCCGCAGCCCGATTCGCCCACCAGCCCCAAAGTTTCTCCGCGATAAATCTCAAACGTCACGCCGTCAACGGCGCGCACCACATCGTCGCTTCCCTGCACGGGAAAATGCTTAAAGAGACGGCGCACGCGCACCAATTCTTCAGCCGAACGCGCCCGTCCCTCTTCGGCATGCGCTGCCGATGCTTCGGCCTGCGGCACGCTCTGCATTCTCTCGTTTGTGCTCATATATGGATAAGTGATGAGTAATGAGTGATGAGTGATGAGTAAAAAGCAATCCGTTCTTACTCATCACTCATCACTCATTACTCATCACTCTTTGATTGTGATCGGCAGCGACCGCCGCCGCCAGATCGTAGAGAACGCAGCGCACGCGGGCCGCGCTCTCAAGCTCGTAGAGTGGGATGTCGCCTTCGGTGCAGCGCGGCATCCGATGCGGGCAGCGCGGCGCAAAATGGCAACCGGGCGGAAGATTGGTCGGCTTCGGCACAGTGCCCTCGATGGTCTGCAAGCGTTCGACCTTTTTGACTTCGGCTTCGGTCAGCTTGGGCACGGAGCGCAGAAGTCCTTCCGTGTATGGATGCTTCGGACGCGCGAATAATTCCTCGACCGGCGATTCTTCGACGATGCGCCCTGTGTACATGACGGCCACGCGGTCGGCAACTTCAGCGACCACGCCGAGGTCGTGTGTAATCAGAAGCACGGCCAGGTTGCGCGTTCGTCTGAGGCCGTCGATCAGTTCGAGAATCTGTGCCTGGATGGTCACGTCGAGCGCCGTCGTCGGCTCGTCGGCAATGAGCAGCTTTGGGTCGCATGCCAAAGCCATTGCGATCATCACGCGCTGTCGCATCCCGCCCGAAAGCTGGTGCGGGTAATCGTCAACGCGCCGCGCCGGGTCTGGAATGGCGACCTCTTTCATCGCTTCAATCGTCGCGCGTCGCGCGTCGCCTCGATTCATCTTGCGATGAAGTCTTAACGCTTCGGCAATCTGCTCGCCGACCGTATAGACAGGATTGAGCGAAGTCATCGGGTCTTGAAAGATCATCGCAATGTCGTCGCCGCGAATCTCGCGCATCCTCTCGTCAGAGGCATTTAACAAGTTCTCGCCGTCGAACCAGACCTCGCCGCCCTCAATCCGACCGGGCGACGCAATCAATCTCATGACAGACAATGCGGTGATCGATTTGCCGCACCCCGACTCTCCGACCAGCCCGACGAGTTCGCCCTCATCCAAATAAAAGCTTACGCCGTCAACCGCGCGCACAATTCCGGAGCGCGTGGGAAAATGCGTCTGTAGATTTTTGACTTCGAGCAGGTGCGACATCTTACTTGTTGGGGTGACTTAAGTATTACAGGATTCAGAGAGGCTTTGCCAAACTGTTTTTAGTTGACGCAGTCCGTGCCGTTAATCCTCCACACGTCGCCGCGTTTGACGAGCGCGACCTTGATCTTTATCGCAAGCCCGTCGCCGGCGGGCAGACGGACGACCGTTGAGGCTTTTGCGCCGCTCACGTTTGCCCGCCCGACCGTGAAGTCTTTAGCCCAACTCTTGTCCCAATCCTGCGCACAGATGACGACATCGACCATCAACTCTTTCGTCAGACGAGGGATGCGTTTGTGAAATTCAGGCGTGAGATATTTGAGCGCCTCGCGCCGATTCTTGAGCGGCTCCCAGTTGTCGCGGTTGAGTTCGCCGGTGTACCACGCATAAAAATCTCTGACGACCGATTCAGGCGAAGAATTTGTTTGCGCGTTTTGAGTTGCGGCCTGCGCATAGACCCTCGAGATTTGAAGAGACGATGCGCCGCAGCTCATAAGCATGATTGAAAGAACGATGCTTCTCAACATAAATGTCTTCGGGTCGTTAAAGTGTCGAGCAAGGTGCTTTATCAAATTGTTGTCGTCTCTCGGTATTCGCCCCACACGCGGCGCAAGGTGTGGCTGATCTCGCCCACCGTTGCATCGCGCTCGACGCATTGCAGGATGCGCGGCAGAAGATTCTCAGTGCCGCGCGCCGCGTCTTCAAGCGCGACGAGCGCGCTTTTTGTCGCCTCGTTGTCGCGGCGCGCGCGAAGGGCGCGGAGGCGATTGATCTGCGCGCTCTCGATTTCAGCATCAATGCGGAGCGTTTTGATGGGCGCGTCCTCTTCCGCCTTGAAATGGTTTAAGCCGACGACGATTGCATCGTTTGTTTCGACGGCGCGTTGATATTGATAAGCCGCTTCCTGAATTTCGCGCTGAACGTAGCCGATCTCGATGGCGCGGAGCATCCCCCCCATTGCGTCGATCTTGTCGATGTAGTCGGCGGCGCGCCCTTCAATCTCGTTTGTTAATTGCTCGACGGCGTAAGACCCTGCCAGAGGGTCAACCGTATCGGCCACGCCCGACTCATGCGCAACGACCTGCTGCGTGCGCAGCGCGAGACGCGCGGATTGTTCGGTCGGGAGCGCGAGAGCTTCGTCCATCGCGTTTGTATGAAGACTCTGCGTTCCGCCGAGCACGGCGGCGAGCGCCTGAATCGTCGTGCGGACGACGTTGACATCGGGTTGCTGAGCTTGAAGCGTAGAGCCTGCGGTCTGCGTGTGGAAACGCAGCATCAAAGAGCGCGGGTCGCGCGCATGAAAACGCTCGCGCATGAGCCGCGCCCAAAGCCTTCGTGCGGCACGAAACTTCGCCACCTCTTCGAGCAGGTTGTTGTGCGCGTTGAAGAAGAATGAGAGTCGCGGTGCAAACTCGTCAACCTTGAGCCCCGCATCGATGGCCGCCTGCACGTAAGCAATTGCGTCGGCCAACGTAAAAGCAACTTCCTGCACGGCGGTCGAACCGGCTTCGCGGATGTGATAGCCCGAAATTGAGATTGTGTTCCACTTCGGGACTTCGCGCGCGCAGTAGTCAAAAGTGTCTGTGATGAGACGCATCGAGGGCGCGGGTGGATAGATGTATGTGCCGCGCGCGATGTACTCCTTTAAGATGTCGTTTTGAATTGTGCCCTGAAGTTTGGCAGGCTCAACGCCCTGTTTTTTGGCGACGGCGATGTAGAGACACAGAAGCGTCGAAGCGGTCGCGTTGATCGTCATCGAAGTCGAGACTTCACCAAGCGGGATGCCGTCGAAAAGACGAAGCATGTCTTCGAGCGAGTCGATGGCAACGCCGACTTTGCCGACCTCTCCGGCGGCAAGCGCATCGTCTGAATCAAGACCGATTTGCGTCGGCAGATCGAAGGCGACCGAGAGGCCCGTCGTCCCTTGTGCGAGAAGATATTTGTAGCGCGCGTTGGATTCTTCGGCAGTTGCGTAGCCCGCATATTGGCGCATCGTCCAGAAGCGCCCGCGATACATGTTGCGGCGCACGCCGCGCGTATAAGGATAAGAGCCGGGGTCGCCGAGGTCGCGGTCGTATTCGACAGAATCGATATTTGTCGGGTTGAAGTCGTTGGGAAGCGCGATGCCCGACGAGGTCTCGAAGTGCTCGCGTCTCTCTCGGTGTGCGGGCGCGTCCGGTTTCGTCGTCATAGATTTATCTCTTTACAGATTATCTCTTTCGCAGGATTGAATTGCAGCCTAACATACGGCGCGAAAGGCATCAACGCAGCTCAATTCGCGCGCGCGGTTGACCCCGCCCGCCGTGCTCACGTAGCATCACAGCTACCCGGCCCGACATACTAATTCGAGAGTATAGCGAGACGCTGTTTTGGATATCGACGACGAAGCCAAAGAGCTTGTGCAGGAACTCGGCTCGGCCATCAACAACGCGGTCGGCAATTCTATGGAAGTGGCCGATGCACTCGAACGCATGCGCAGCGCCGGTTACGAGACCGAATTGACGCTGCGGCTCGAAATCGGGTTGCGCCAGCGCGAAGGCGACCACGAAGATACGAGCATCGAAGCGCGTCTCGAACTGACCGACGAAGACCGTCGGACGCTGCGCAGCATGAGAATCCGCTTCGACGATTTGGAATAAGATTTTTGCTGTCAGAACGGTCTCCAGATAACGACTTTTCTCATCACAATATCGCGCTTTGCCACCTGCGCAGGGCTTGTGCTAACCTTCACAGCTTAAATAGCAAAGCATTTTCTCGCCTGATCACGGCTTTATCATTGAAGAGGAGCGTTTGAAGCGAAAGTATGTCCACGCCTAACGGAAACACAAACACGGCGGGCCTGCACATAGGCCGCGTCGTGCAGATCATTGGCCCCGTCATGGACGTTGAATTCGGCGACGGCTATCTCCCGCCAATCTATCAAGCCCTGCGTATTACGTCAGAAGGCTACGACGTGCCCACGCCAATCGACCTCATCGCCGAAGTCCAACAGCATTTGGGCGAGGGGCGAGTCCGCACCGTCTCGATGCAGCCCACCGAAGGCATGGTGCGCGGCATGAAGGTGATTGACACGGGCGGGCCGATCACGATGCCCGTCGGCGAATCGACTTTGGGGCGCGTGCTTAACGTTATCGGGCAGCCCGTCGACAATCTCGGCCCGGTCGAATCAGAGCAACGCTATCCCATCCATCGACACGCGCCGACTTTGGAAGAACAATCGACCGAGCTTGAGATGTTTGAGACCGGCATCAAGGTCGTCGATCTCATCCAGCCTTTCCTGCGCGGCGGAAAGATCGGACTGTTCGGCGGCGCGGGCGTGGGCAAGACCGTGCTCATCATGGAGCTGATTAACAACGTCGCCATGAAGCATTCGGGCTTTTCGGTCTTTGCCGGAGTCGGGGAGCGCACGCGCGAGGGCAACGACCTTTTGCGCGAGATGGTCGAATCCGAAGTCATTCAGTACGGCCAGACTTTCAACAAGAACTATCACGACACGGGCGAGTTCGACATGACGAAGGTGGACATGAAAACCATCTCCGAATCAAAGGTCGCACTCGTCTATGGACAGATGACCGAGCCGCCGGGAGCGCGCCTGCGCGTCGCTTTGTCGGGTCTTACGGTCGCCGAATATTTCCGCGATCAGGGTCTCGACGTGCTTCTCTTCGTCGACAACATCTTTCGCTTTACACAGGCCGGCTCGGAAGTTTCCGCGCTTTTGGGGCGCATGCCTTCGGCGGTCGGCTACCAGCCGAACCTCGCCACCGAGATGGGCGAATTGCAGGAGCGCATCACTTCGACAAAGACCGGCTCGATCACTTCGATTCAGGCCGTCTATGTTCCGGCGGACGACTACACAGACCCCGCGCCGGCAACAACGTTTGCGCACCTCGACGCAGTGACTGCGCTTTCGCGCCAGATTGTCGAGCTTGGAATTTATCCGGCGGTTGACCCGCTCACTTCAAACTCGCGCATTCTCGACCCTAGAATCGTGGGCGACGAGCACTACAACACGGCGCAGGACGTAAAGCGCATTCTTCAACGCTACAAAGAGCTTCAGGACATCATCGCCATTCTCGGTCTCGACGAGTTGTCGGAAGAGGACAAGCTGGTTGTTTCGCGCGCGCGCAAGGTGCAGCGTTTCTTCTCGCAGCCCTTCCACGTCGCCGAGCAGTTTACCGGGCTCGCCGGCAAGTACGTCTCAATCGCTGACACGATCAAAGGCTTCCAGGAGATTGTCGAAGGCAAACATGACGACTTGCCCGAACAGGCCTTCTACCTCGTCGGTACTATCGAAGAGGCACGCGAAAAGGCCGCTAAGATGGCGGCGGAAGCTTGATAAGAAAAATGCTCAACGCGGAACTATGAACGATCAGCTAAAAGCATCTCTGACAGTTCATAGTTCCGCGTTCATACCTTATCGTTCAAATCATGGCTGAACGTCTCAAACTAGATGTCATCACACCCGAGCGCCGCCTTCTCTCCGAGGAGGTCGATGCTGTAACGGTGCCCGGAGCAAACGGCGAGATTGGTGTTTTGCCCGGCCACACGCCGCTCATCTCGCAGCTCGGTTCGGGCCTGCTCGCTTACACGCAGGGCACAACCGTCCGCCGCATACACGTCTCAGGCGGCTTCGTCGAAGTCAACGCCGACCGCGTCTCCGTGCTGGCCGACGTTGCCGAAACTCCCGACGAAGTTGATGCCTCGGAGGCGCGCCGTGCACGCGACGAAGCCGAACGACAACTAGGCTCTTTCTCCGGGTCGCCCGAAGAGCTGGCCTCGCTTCGCACGAACTTTGAGCGTGCCAACGCACGCCTTCAATTAGCCTCAGAGAATCCGCGCTAAATCTAAACCAGATATTTCACTAATCGTTAAGAGGCGCAGACCGCGCGGTCTGCGCCTCTTAACGTCTGTCTGCGTGTTTGCCAGACTGTTGCCTTTACGGCACCCAACGCTGCTCGCGCGTCGGTAAGAGTTCAAATCCAACCAGCTTGCGCGTTGAAGAATCGAGCCTGAGTCGGGCAAAGAGATTTCCGTTCTCGCATGCAAGCTTGAAGGTTGTATTGAGCATGCCGTCGCCGCCCGCCGCCTCATCCAACCTGCACGCGCCCCATTGCTTTGCTGCGCCCGTCAAACGGCGCAGCCTTTCAACATCTAATCCTGCCCCGGCTATTGCTTCCGCGCCTCGTACGTCCCAATCACTCATTAATTTCAGCACGGCATCCGCCGTCTTCGACATCTGCGCATCGGGCGGCATAACGGAACGAATGCTCAAATGCTGTACGGTCGGGTGAGTTGTGGGCGCAAGTGTAATGAAGACTTCGAGCCAGCCGCGCTCGCACGCCATACGCCAGCCGCCGCGCAGCGCGTTCTCCGGTTTGAGTGTCGAATCAACAGCACGGCAAGCGCCGTGTCTTTTGTTTAGCTCACCCAAATTCTTTGACGTGCGCTCTACCGATTCATCCATAAAAAAATTGTCGGCGACGATTCCTGAAGCGAGCGCTTCATCCCATTTAACAATCAGTTGCGAGACATCCTTTTGCGCCGTCAGAAGCGCGGGCGACGGCTGCACCGCGCGCGGCTGGAGCGCGCCCGTCTTGTGAAGCGCGACAAAAGCGTCGTTAAAGAGTGTGCCGAAGCCACCGTAGGTGAGATTGCTCATGGCAATCATGCCAACGCCGTGTTCGGGCAGCCAGCGCATGAGCGAGCCGTAACCGGGCAGGCCGCCGCCGTGACCGACGACGTGCGAGAAACGACAATCCTGTGAAACGCCGAGCCCGTAGCCGTAAGACGAGGCGCTTAGTTGCAGCCCCGCATCAACAGACGTGCGAAAAGCCGATGCTCCCTGCCCGCGCCACGCTTGCTGCATCTCGCGCGCGCTGCTTCTTTTGATCGGCCTCGTATCATTCGCGTCGCGCGGAGGAAAGGCCGACATCAGAAACGCGACGTAGCGCGAGAGATCACGCGCCGAAGTCCACAATCCACCCATCGCGCCGAATGAGCCGTGTGCGAGCGGCATTTCCGGCTTCCACTTTTCGTCTTCCCAACGCGAGCCGAGCGCGATGCGCTCGCGCGGATTCTCTGCGGCCTCGAAGGTCGATGAGTTCATGCCTAAAGGACGCAAAATTTCGTCGCGCACGTAATCGGCGTAGGGTCTTCCCGAAGCCTTCTCGACGATGCGGCCAAGAATTGCAAAGCCGTAGTTTGAATATTCGTAAGCCGTGCCCGGCGCGTTTGAGAAAGGGATGCCTGCGCGCATCCATGCGTCCATCGTCTCGTTGGTTTGCGCAAGCTGCCGGTCGCCCCAGGGGTTGTCTTCGGGAAATCCTTCTGAGTGTGTCAGCAGATGTCGAATCGTGATCGCGGGCGAATCCTTCGTCGGGTAAGCGAGCATCTCAAGCGCGGGGACGAAACGCGCGGCAGGGTCGTCTAAGGAAAGCCGCCCTTCGTCGCGGAGTTTGAGAATCGCCATTGCCGTAAAGCTCTTCGTCATCGACGCGATGCGAAAGACAGTATCTTGCGTGACCGGCGCTTTGCTCTCGGGGTCTTTTACGCCTGCCGTTTTTACCCACACAAGCTCTCCGTCGATGATGATGCCGATGATTGCGCCGGGCATCTTTTGTCGCTCGACGTAAGCGTTAAAAAGTTTTTCGATTTCGGGAAAGGCAGCCGCGAGTTTCTTTGCGCGCTCAGGGTCAGAAAAGCGCGGCTCAGGCATCTCGCCTGAGGAGAAGCGTTTCTGCGCGCGCGCGGAGTTTGCGAAACAGAGAGCGTTGATGAGAAGCATGCTGAAGAGGAGCACAAGCGGTTTTGAGCGACGCTGCATGTCAGACCTCCCGGTCGATAAAGTCTCTGAGATTTGGCCGTGAGCAAATTATCACACGAGTTCAAAGGGCCGAAGATTCGCGAGACATACGACAATAAATCTTTGTTTCACACTTGAAACATCGGCCCATACGCAGTATAATGCTCTCATTCTAAGCGGCCTTGCGGGCCACATCATCGAGGGGGTTTTTAAGTCATGTCGCAGGTCATTACCGAGCCGGTCAATGGGTCGGAAGCGGAGCGAGAGATTTCCGGCGTTGCAACTCCGGAGGACAAGGCCGTCGAGCCTTCTCTGCGCCCGCGCTCGCTCGATGAATACATCGGCCAGCCAAAGATTACGACCAATCTCAAAATATTTTTGCGCGCCGCACGCGCGCGCCGCGAAGCCCTCGACCATGTACTTTTTTTCGGCCCGCCGGGCCTTGGCAAGACGACGCTTTCGCAGATTATCGCCGAGGAGATGGGCGCGCCCTTAAAGAGCGTCAGCGCGCCCGCCATCGAGCGCGGCGGAGACCTCGCGGCCGTGCTGACAAATCTGCAGGAGGGCGAGGTTCTCTTTATCGATGAGATACATCGTCTCAAGCCGCAGATTGAAGAGGTGCTCTATCCGGCGATGGAGGATTATCAGCTAGACCTCATGATCGGACAGGGCACGGCGGCGCGCTCGATCAAATTAGACCTACCAAAATTTACTCTGGTCGGAGCGACCACGCGTGCGGGTCTTATCACGCCGCCCCTGCGCGGGCGTTTCGGCATCGTCTTTCATCTAGATTTTTATTCGCAGAAAGATTTGGAGATTATCGTCCACCGCTCGGCGGAGATTTTGGGCGTAGAGATTGAAGCATCGGGCGCAAGCGAAATTGCGCGCCGCGCGCGCGGCACTCCGCGCATCGTCAACCGCCTGCTCCGGCGCGTGCGCGACTATGCACAGGTCTTGAGCGACGGGCGCATCACACAACAAGTTGCTCGTCGCGCGCTCGACGAGATGGAGGTTGACCGTTTCGGTCTTGACGAAATCGACCGAAAGGTTTTGACGACGATTATCGAGAAATTCGACGGTGGGCCGGTCGGCGTGGGAACTATTTCGGCTTCGATCAGCGAGGAGCGCGAATCAATCGAAGAGATCATCGAGCCGTATCTGATTCAGATCGGCCTGCTCAACCGCACGCCGCGCGGGCGAGTCGTGACGCGCGCCGCATACAAGCATCTCGGCATCACGCCGCCGAAAGTCGAGCAAGGCGTGATGGCAAGTTAAGGATTTGTCAGTTGTCAGCAATTCGTTGTCCGTTGTTTTCGCGAACTTATCTTGAATCTTTCAGAGTAGGCGACACACAACCAAACACAAAAACAACTGACGACGGACTAAGAACAACTGACAGCTTTTAGATTTCGGTCGCTTTTAACGAGAGGCCGAAAAAAACGCCGGGCCGTGAGCGTGTGGGTGGATCGGGAGCCTTCCTCGCGCAAACTGCCCGGCGTTAATTTTTTGGATGCGCGTGGATGAGCGCCCTACTTTGCCGGTTTGAATTCGATGATTACGTCAACCCTCAGCTTTTCGCGGTCGCGTCGTTCTGAAGTATCAACCGTGACTTTTTGTCCTGAGGCGCGCAAATCGGTCGAAGGGTCGCGCAGAAATTCGGCAACCGTTTTTTGCATAAACTCTTTTGGATATTCCGCGTCGAAAGGCTCGCGCGGCAATGTGCGCCAGCGCGTTTTGAGGTTGTTCGAATCCTTTTCCGAAAGACCGTTGATGACGACCTCGCCCATCTGATACTGCGGCCCCTCGTCGATCTGGAATTGATAACGGACGCTGCGCGCCGCATCGTCAAAAGAGGGAGTCTGAGAGACGCTGACGCTTAAATATCCTTTGCGGCTGTAAGCCTTTCTCACTGCTTCGAGTCCTTTGTCGATCTTCAGAGCGTTGGCGAGTTGCTTGTTTGTCATCGCAAGCGCACGGTCAAGCTCTTGTGCCGCAAGCGCCTGATTGCCCGTCCACTCTGCGCCGTCCCAAACGTAAGCGATGCCTTCATCGACCGGCACAGTGACGGCCACACCGATGCAAGCTTCGCCCGCTTCGGTCGGTCTTGCTTGCGGTATGCCGAAAGCGGCGCGCAGGTGTCCACGCTCGCGGTAGAGTGTGGACAGATTACCTGCGGCAAAGGCGCGGACATACTGCCGCGAATATTCATTGCTGAAGATGCCCGCAGAGTTTTGCAAAAGCGTCTCTTCTTTGACGGCTGCCGTGCCCGTAAATTTGAGCGAGCAGACGCGCAAAGACGCTTCCTTCACCGAAAAGATGTGCTCCGGATTGCGACCCGAAGCGTCTGCCGAAGGAGTGTATTCAACCTTGCCCTTGATTCCCTTGAGAAGCAGCATGTTGGTCAAAGCTTTGATGATGTTGTCGGTCATCGCGCCCGCGTCTGAGGCTGTGCCGTCGTAGCCCGTAATGTTTTTGCGCAAGAATTCGTTGATCTCGCGGTCGCTAAACCAGACGAAGTTGTCAAAGACGACGGGCGCGCGCGCGCCAGCCATCTCTTCGACGGTAAAGATGACGGTGGCCTGTCCTTTCGCGGTGCGAAGACTGTAGCCAAGCTTTTTGAAGAGACCCGAATCGAGAAGGCGTTGCGCCGCCTGGTCGGCTGCCTCGACATCAACAGGACTGCCCAGGGTCAAACCTGACGACCGAAGCGCCTCTTCCTGAGTGATGCGTTTGAGACCGACGAATTCAACTTTCGCAAGTAGATTTTGCTGAGGCGTAGCGGCGGGCGTTGGCTGAGACTGCTGTGCATGCGAAAAGGTTTTGCCAAAGATGATTATGGAGAAAAGAAACAGGACGGCGAAAGTATATCGCCGCATCGAGCGAGGACGAGCAACAGACGACATGACGTGATAATCCTATCGATTGATTCAGAAAGGGGAAGCAAGCCTTCGCGCTCTTTGCCAAAAGAGAACCTTTCAAGACCATTAAGAGGCGCGTGGCGCGTGAAGGGTTGGCTGCGCGCTTCCCTGTCGGATGCGGTCGCGCATCTCGCGCACGGCCACGTCGAGTCCGCAAAGGACGGCGCGCGCGATGATGTTGTGGCCGATGTTGAATTCAGTAATCTCGGAGATGGCGGCGACCGCGCCGACGTTTCGATAGGTGAGACCGTGCCCGGCGGCGACCTGAAGCCCGTTCTGTGCGGCCAATACTGCTGCTTCGCGCAGACGTTTTAATTCATGCTCGGCCTTTGCGCGTCCTTCAAGATGAACGGAGCGCCCGCCAAGCGTCGCTTCGGCGTAAGAAGCCGTGCACAACTCCACCTGTTGCGCGCCCACTTCGCGAGCCGCTTCGATCTGT
>CBDUCU010000045.1:0-13534 GCA_965365725.1 uncultured bacterium
CTGATGCAAAGAAGCACCGCTCTCGTCAAACAACGCGTCGTCGCTTAATCGCAATCATCGTCACAATCTTTGCCGCCGCACTCATCATCGGTTGGCTTCTCTGGCCTGAACAAACCGCAAACGAAGGCGGTCAAGGACAGACGAATACGAACGTCGCCGTCTCTCCCAAACCCATCATCACACCACCACCTCCGCCGCCGCCGGATGAAGCCGCGCCGCTTGCGCTCTATCTGCTCGCTGCCGCCGCCTTCTTTTCAATCTTTCTTCTCTGGAAAGCCTGGCGCGCATGGCGACGCAAACTGATTTTGAGTCGGCGACCGACGCTCAAGCCTCCGGTCGTCTGGCCTCTCAAGGTCGAGACGGCAACGCACAAGATTTACGACGCGGAAGATTTCTATCGCGCCGCGCGTCTTCTCAGGCGGCGACAGGTTGCCGAGTATCAACGGCTCGACGTTCCGGCGACAATTACCGCGACCATCGAATCGCTCGGCTATCCGGTCTTTCGTTATAAACCCGACAGCAAAGCGCCTGAATATCTCGTCCTTATCGACCGCGCCTCTTTTCGCGATCATCAGTCGCAACTCTTTAATGAGCTGGCAGCTTCGCTTGAGCGCGAGGGTCTCTTTATCGCGCGCTACTTTTACGACGGCGACCCGCGCGTCTGCTGCGACGAGCGCGGCATGAACTGTCTTCATCTCACAGATTTATCGACGCGCTACGCGGGCCACCGGCTGCTTCTCTTTGGCGACGGCGCGCGCCTCGTCGATCCAATCACGGGCCGTCTCGCTTCCTGGACTTCGATCTTCTCCGAATGGCAGGAGCGCGCTCTGCTCACGCCAGAAACTATCTGGTCGGCGCGCGAGCGCGAGCTGGCCGAACAGTTTCCTGTTCTCCCTGCGACAATCGAAGGTCTCATCGCTCTCTCAGACCGCTTCGAGTCTCTGCTCAAGACAAATCTTGCCGCACAGCCGCGCACAAACGGACGGCCCGACTTTATAAACGACGGTGAACATCTGCGCGACCGCGCGCGCCTTCGCGCATATCTCGGCGAGCAGGCCTATCGCTGGCTCTGCGCGTGCGCCGCTTATACAGAGCTACAGTGGGATTTGACGCTCAGGTTAGGCGCGCTCGCTTTTCTCGGCGAGGGCGTGGTGAGCGAGCAGAATCTGTTGCGGCTTGCGCGCCTTTCGTGGTTTCGGACGGGCGCGATTCCAGACGAGATGCGCGGGCCGCTCATGGACGAACTCTCGCCGGATGAACGCGCGCAGGTGCATGCCGCTCTGGTCGAGCTTTTGGAGCGCGAGCAGCCGCCCGCAGGCAGCTTTGCCGCCGACCGTCGCGAGATGGAATTATCCGTGCAGCGTTGGTTGCGCGACGGGGACGCGGAGAGCCTGGAGCGTCTGCGCGAGACGGTGCAGAGCCGCCCCCGCGCGCGCGTCCTGCAAGACCGTACGCTCGTCCATTATCTCGAACGCGCGCCGCATCCGTTGCTCGATATTGTTCTGCCGCGCAGCCTCCGAAAATACTTTTTCCCCGAAGGGTTGCCGCTACTCGGTCTTAAGACCGGCGCTGCGTTTGCCGTCACGATTCTTTTTGTTCTGCTGGCTTGGGTCTTGATACGTGCCGGCGCATTTCCGTTTCAATCCTCGCTCGAAGAACCTTTGCGTCGATCTTTTGTCGAGCAATTATTGACCCGTAACTACATTGACATTGACCCACTAAGCGATGGGCCGGGCGCAACGCCGTCCACTGAAATAACGCCAGAGCCGACAGCAACGACTGAGCCGAATCCATATACAAATGGCGAACAGCAGAGCGTTACGCAGAGCGGCATCGTCGCAAACAACAACTCAACAGTTGTCGCACCGACACGCGTTCCCACTCCTACGCCGCTGCCTCCGCTCCTCCCTGCGCCGCAGCTTCGCTCGCCGAAAAATGGCGCGCGGGTTGAAGGCGTGCGCGTTGGACTTTCCTGGTCGCCCGTTGCAGGTGCGCGCAGTTACAATGTGGAGATTGCCGCCGTCGATCCATACTCGATCAAAAGGCTCGGGCGGCGCAGGATATATCAGACAAACATTTCCGGTACGTCCTACGCTCTCGTGCTCGGGTCACCAATCAACAAGGGCGGCTTGCCTGCGGCGAGTTCCCTGATGCCTGAGGCGCGATTCATTCGAGCAGCCTACACGTCAAGGCCGTCCTTCGTCTTCAATGGAGACCCTGAACGCTATCGCTGGCGCGTCTCGGCGGTTGATGCCAACGGGCGCGAAGGGCGCAAGTCAGCCCTCTGGGAATTTTATTCGCCCTGACGCGCGCGGCTGACAATGCGACTATCAGTTAATCTAAATTTTTGTTGCGAAACGACAAGGCTGAAACACTCGATGCGCCCGACGCGTTTCCGCTAAGGAGCATTTGATTAAAAACAGTTTCGGGAGGCATAAGATGAAAAGATTTATTCTGGCAGCGCTATTTGCATGCGCGCTGCCGCTTGCAGCACTCGCACAGACCGATGCGGAACGAGAAGCAGTTAGACAAGCGGTTCTGGATTACGTCGAGGGGGTTTACAACGTTGACGCGTCGAGGATTGAGCGCAGCGTGCATCCCGACATGGCCAAGCGCGGCTTCTTCGTCAAGAAGGGCGAAGCAGCCTATAGCGCGCACGTGATGACATTCGCGCAACTGGTCGAGCTTGCCAAGACCTACAACAAAGAAGGGCGCGTGCCGAAAGACGCGCCCAAACAGATAGAAATCTACGATGTCTCGGATCAAACGGCGAGCGTCAAGCTCACCGCTCACTGGGGCATCGACTACATGCATCTTGCCAAATATGAAGGCAAGTGGAAGATCATCAACGTGCTCTGGCAATCGCCGCCCCGACGCGGCTAAGTCAGACTTAAGGGTAAAGAAATCTTTGTCGTCAGAGTGTTAGACGCGCGGCTCTAAAAATTATCAACGAAGATAATAAGGACTGTGACAAACATGAGATACGGTTTGTCGCAGTCCTTATTATCTTCGTTGAATTTTTTATCGTCGATGGATTGTCAGGCGGCTTCGACGCGGTCGCGCCCGGTGTCTTTGGCGTTATAGAGCGCGTTGTCGGCGCGCGCGATCATGTCGTTGGCCGATTCGTCGGGATGAAGTTGTGCCGCACCGATGCTAAAGGTGAGCGGAAAGGCGCGTTCACCGTCGCCGAAGAAACGTTGCGCGGCAACGGCGCGAATCTTTTCGCCGAGCGCAAGCGCGCCTTCAAGATTTGTCTCCGGTGCGAGCACGAGAAACTCTTCGCCGCCGTAGCGACAGATTACGTCCGAGCCGCGCACGGCCTCCGACAACACGCGTGCTACCTGCATCAAGGCCGTGTCTCCGGCTGCGTGTCCGTAAGTGTCGTTGATGCGCTTGAAATGGTCGAGATCGATCATCAGGCACGAAAGCGGGCGGCCGTAGCGACGCGCCTGCGCGTATTCATGCTGTAAGGAACGACGCAGGCCGTAGCGGTTGAGCAATCCCGTCAGCGCGTCCGTCATCGACATTTCGCTTGCGGCCTCGGCGTTGCGCTGCGCCTCTTCCGCGCTCTCGCGCAAACGGTCGCGCTCGCGTTTGAGACGGATCGCTACACCGACGCGCGCAACCAATTCTTCAGCGCGAAATGGTTTCGAGATATAGTCGTTTGCGCCCAAAGAAAGACCGCTCACCTTTGTCTCCATGTCGTCGAGCGCCGAGAGAAAGATAACGGGGATGTCGCGCGTGCGCGCATCTTCTTTAAGAAGACGACAGGCTTGCAGTCCGTCCATAATCGGCATCATCACATCGAGCATGATAAGGTCGGGCAGAAGTTCGCGCGCACGCTCGACCGCCTCGCGCCCGTCCTGCGCTGTATGCACGGCGTAATCTTCCCACTCCAGCCTTCGCTTGATGAGAGAGAGATTGACAGGCTCGTCGTCAGCCAGCAGCACAACGGGCAGACGCACGTCGTCTGCTTGTTCTGCATCCTGCCGTTCGATCTTTGTTTCTGTTTTCATAACCGGGAAGAGAACGCGCCAGTAAAATCAAAGGCCGGCGCAGGCTGTTCGTCAAGTTTGATGCGCCCACATTCAATGAGGTTCGGGGCGGCGCGGGAAACTTTTCAAACGAAGACCGCGACATCTTAGAGGAAGAGGCGCGCCCGACACAAGGCGAAAGTGAGCAGTAAACAGTAAACAGTAAAAAGTCGGTTGAATCTATAAGCGGTATATAAGTTATAAATCTTTTTACTGCTTACTGCCCGTTGCTTACTGCGCACCGTTTTTGTGTTAATCTTCGCGGCGCAGTTTGAGCAAGAAATTTTTGGAGGCCGAGATGCGTCGGCGAGAAGGCGATGGCTGTCCGGTGGCGGGCGCGCTCCAAATCATCGGCGATAAGTGGACGATGCTGATTGTCCGCGACCTTGCGCGCGGCGCAAGGCGCACGACCGAGCTGATTGCGGCGCTCCATCCAATCAGCAGCCGCACGCTGGTCGAGCGTCTGCGCGATATGGAGCGGGATGATTTCGTCGAGCGGCGAGCCTTTGGCGGAAGTCCTCCGCACGTCGAATATGTTTTGACCGAAAGAGGTCGTTTGCTCCTGCCAATGCTCGAAGCTCTGCGTGCGCTCGGCGAGTCTTTGGATTGCAACGTCTGTGAAGACAGGCGCACTCGCTCGGGCTCTTTCTGCAACGTCTGTCCGCAACGCGACGACGAGAGACACGACAATCACCCGCAACCGACGCGCCCTTCACACAAAAAGAGCACGGACGATTCCATCGTGCTGTTGTAAAAAATATTCTCGTGTATCCGAAACAACGTGCCATGCGATAAATATTGCAACGCGATAAATATTTCCGCGCGCACATTCAACTCCACACACCCAATTTGCCATCGAAGCACCGACACACACGTTTGTGCCGACAAACAAATCTTTTGGAGAAGAGACGGATGAAAAGATTGCTGTTCGCAATTTTTATGCTTGTGTCTATCAATATCGATGGAGTTGCGCAAGAGAAGAAGGTTGACGTGGCAGCGGAGTTGCGCTCGATAGTCTCAGCCGAGCGCGCTTTTGCGAAGCTGGCGAGTGAGCGTGGGACGCGCACGGCTTTTCTCGCCAACATGACGGACGACGCATGCGTCTTTGGCAAGGGCGCGCCCGAAAACGGCAAGAAGGTTTGGACCGAGCGAACTGAGAGGCCCGGTCTTCTTTCATGGGAGCCTGTCTATGCCGACGTGGCGCGTTCGGGCGAGATGGGTTGGACGACCGGCCCCTGGGAGTTTCGACCCAAAGCGCCGGAAGACAAACCCATCGCCTTCGGTCAATTCATTACCGTCTGGGCAAAACAACCCGATGGCTCTTGGAAATGGGTTTTAGACACGGGCATCTCGCACCCGCCGCGCGAAGGTCTGCCTCCTTCTCTCGAATTTGCGCGCGACTTTCGACAGAACACGGACAAAGACAAACTCAACGTCAATGTCGAAAAGACGAAAAGCGAGCTGCTCAAAATTGAGCGCCGGTTTGCCGCAGATTCCGCCAAAGATACGCTGGCGGCATATCTCACTTACGTGGCCGACGACGTGCGCATCCTTCGTGAAGGCATCTTCCCTGTGGTCGGCAAATCTTCGGTCGAAAAAGCTTTGGCTGCCTCGCCCGGCACATTTACATGGACGACTCTACAGGCGGGCGCGGCGCGCTCGGGTGAATTTGGCTACACGCTCGGCACTTATGAACTCAAACGCGCGGCAGAAGGCGACAAAGCGTCGAGCGTCGAGCGCGGAAGCTTTGTCCGCGTCTGGAAAAAACGCGGCGATGGTCGTTGGCGCGTGGTGCTCGACATCATCAACGCTGCGCCACCTGCTGCAACGAAGACAAGTTAGAGCGCGCCGCCGATGCCTGAGAGCAAACAAAGCGGCGAGCCAAAACAGAAGCCCCGCCGGTCGATAAAAATCGTTCTTATCACGACGAGCGTCATCTTCGGTCTGCTCGTCGCAGAGATTGCTCTACGCGTTGTCGGCTTCTCCTACCCGGTCTTTTATGTGACGGACGAAGCGCGTGGATACGCTCTGCGTCCTGGAGCGACGGGTTGGTATCGAAAAGAGGGCGAATCGTTTGTTCGAATCAACTCGGATGGCTTGCGCGACCGCGAGCACGCGAAGCAAAAACCGCCCCGTACTTTTCGCATCGCTGTGGTCGGCGATTCTTACGCCGAGGCGCTACAGGTCGAACAGGACGAAGCGTTCTGGGCGGTGATGGAGCACGCGCTTCAGGAGTGTCAACAATTCAACATGGGTCGTCGCGTCGAAGTTATCAACTTCGGTGTTTCGGGCTATGGCACGGCGCAGCAGCTTATTACTTTGCGCACAAAAGTCTTCGACTACTCGCCCGATCTTGTGCTGCTTGCTTTGACCACCAACAACGACGTTACAGACAATCTACGCGCGCTTAAAAAGACCGACGAGGTTCCCTATTTCGTGATGCGCGAAGGCCGTCTCGTCGCTGACAATTCTTTTCTCGACACGCGCGCGTTCAAATTGCGCAACTCCGCGCTCAACCGTCTGGGTCGCTTTCTGAGAGACAACTTGCGCATCATCCAACTTGCGCATCAATCACACGGCGCAATCAAAGCGCAGCTTGCGCGCCTGCGCTCGCACGGCGCGCGAGATTCACAAGAAGCGCAAAAGAGAGAGCCGGCAAGCGAGGGAAAAGATGATTCCCGGCAGACGCAAACAAACGCCTCTGCGCCCGTCGAAGAACTCGGCGCTGACAATCTCATATATCGTGAGCCTTCGGATACAGTGTGGACGGAGGCGTGGCTTGTGACGGAAGAGTTGTTAAAGACGATGCGCGACGAGGTGAATGCTCGCGGCGCGCGCTTTGTCGTCGTCACGCTCTCAAACGGCATACAGGTCTATCCAGACCGAGAGGCGCGCACTGCCTTCCTCCGGCGCGTCGGCGCAAACGACATCTTCTATCCGGAGCTTCGCATCAAGCATCTCGGCGAGCGCGAAGGCTTTACGGTCGTCAATCTCGCGCCCGCGCTTCAACAGTATGCTGACGCTAATCACGCCTTCCTTCATGGCTTCGGCGCGGAGCTTGGCAACGGACATTGGAATAAACTTGGCCACCGCATCGCGGGCGAAATGCTTGCAGAGAAATTTTGCGCGAAGCAGATAGAAGATGCGCAACACTAAAGAATATGCGCGACGCGGAAGAAAAGAGTTTCTTCAGCGTCGCGCACGCCCCGGGTAAAAAAAGAAGGCGGGCGCAAACTTGAAATGTTTACGCCCGCCACACTTGTTAGAACGACCAACTAATCTTTGCCGACGACCGCTTGCGGCGCGTCCTCTGGTTTATTCGGCAAGACCTGTCCATCGGCTGTGATGACGATCTCGTGGTTGGGCATGACGCGCTCACCGTCGATGGTCACCTCTTCGCCGGTCGGCGTTGGGACGGGCAGGTTGTCGAGAAAACGCTCGGCATCGATGGCGGCCATGCAGCCCGTGCCGGCGGCGGTGATTGCCTGTCGATAGAAGCTGTCCTGCACGTCGCCGCAGGCGAAAACGCCCGGGATGTTTGTTTGCATCGAGCGGCCTGCGGTCTTGAGATAACCGACCTCATCCATCTCAAGCCAGCCGCTAAACATATCCGTGTTGGGTTTGTGGCCGATGGCGACAAAAAATCCCTGACACGGAAAGATGCGCTCCTCGCCAGTCTTCTTGTCGTAAATCCTGAGGCCCGTTACGCCTTCCTCTTTTGAGCCCAAGACCTCTCGGATTTCCGTGTCCCAGATAAATTCTATCTTCTCGTTGGCGAACGCCTTCTGCTGCATGATCTGCGAGGCGCGAAGTTTGTCTCGGCGATGTATGACTGTCACTTTTGAGGCGTAGCGCGTCAAAAATGTGGCCTCTTCCATCGCCGTGTCTCCGCCGCCCGCGACGACGATCTCTTTGCCCTTAAAAAAGAAACCGTCGCATGTCGCACAGGCCGATACGCCGAACCCGCCCAAGCCTTCCGGGTACGGGGCCTCGCCCGGAATGCCGAGCCATTTTGCCGACGCGCCAGACGCGATAATGAGCGTCTCGGCCTTGATCTCGTAATCGTCGCTCGTGAGCGTAAACGGTCGGCGCGAGAGATCGACCTTCGTGATAAAGGTCTGCAAAAACTCCGTGCCGAAGCGGCGGGCCTGTTCTTCAAACTCCTGCATCAGCTCCGGCCCTTGTATGCCTTTTGAGAAGCCGGGATAGTTTTCGACTTCGGTCGTGATGGTCAGCTGTCCGCCGGGCTGCGGGCCGTGAATAACGAGCGGCTTCAGATCAGCGCGCGCGGCATAGATGGCGGCGGTCAAACCGGCAGGGCCGGAGCCAATGATGACAACCTCTTTATGAATCTTTTCCATTGTCATTTGTGCTTTATGAATCTCCTTCGGCGGTGCGCGCCAGTCGTGCGAGGAGAGCACACGCGCCGGTCTCATATACAGTAGCCTTTTGCCTTGCGCGTGTAGTATAACGTCTCGCGCCGTTGGTAGTCGAATTACCCAAATAGCTCTGGTTGGGCGAATCCCTTTGCAGAAACACGCGTGCTGCATGCTTCTTGCGCAACTATCATCATCTTGAATAGACCGGAAAACGAGAGAAGCGAAGAGAGTGCGGCGCGTGCTGAGACGGCCGTCGGCGAGATCGCCGTGCTCGGCGCTGGCACGATGGGACACGGCATCGCGCAAGTCGCGGCGATGAGCGGCTACCGTGTTGTTTTGCGCGACGTGTCCGAAGAGATTCTCGAACGCGCTCTGCGCGCCGTCGAAGCGAATCTCTCAAAGGGCGTTGAGCGCGGCAAAGTGACGACGGATGAGAAAGACGCTGCTCTCGCAAACTTGCGCACGACGACGCGGACGGAAGAGACGGCTGCCTCAGACCTCTTTATCGAAGCCGTGCCCGAACGAATGGAACTCAAGCGCGCAACTCTCAGAGAAGTTGAGCGCGTCGCCACAAAAGATTTTATCTTTGCGACAAATACCTCTTCGCTCTCAATCAGCGAGATTGCGCGTGAGGTCGCGCGTCCCGAACGCGTCGTCGGAATGCATTTTTTCAACCCCGTCCACATCATGCGTCTCATTGAGATCGTGGTGGGAAGAGAAACCTCGGAAGAGACGGTTGAGACTGCGCGCGAGGTCGGTCGCCGGATGAAAAAAGAGCCGATCATTGTTAAAGACTCGCCCGGTTTTGCGTCGAGCCGTTTGGGTGTGGCTTTGGGGCTTGAAGCGATGCGGATGGTCGAAGAGGGCGTGGCGAGCGCAAAAGATATAGATACGGCGATGGAGTTAGGCTACAATCACCCAATGGGGCCGCTCAAACTCACCGACCTTGTCGGTCTCGACGTGCGCCTCCAGATTGCCGATTATCTGCACCGCGAGTTTGGCGATGAACGCTTCCGCCCTCCCCACCTGCTGCGGCGCATGGTCGAAGAAGGCAAACTTGGAAAAAAGAGCGGCGAGGGCTTCTACAACTGGAAAGAATAAGAAGTCAGGAGTCAGGAGTAAGAATGAGCAAGCTCCCGAACCTGTCGCTTTTATTCTGACCGCAGACTTCTGACTCCTGATATATGGACAAGACCTCCAACACAGAGAGACGCGAGGAGAGGCGTTTTGCGCTGCGGATGGCCTTGCGTCTGCCCATCGTCGTTTCAGGCCGCTCGGACGACGGAGCGGCGTGGAGCGAGCCGACCGAGACCGACGACATCTCGACGCTCGGCACGCTCTTTCACCTCAACCAGAAGGTGAGTCGCGGCGACCAGCTCTACGTACGCGCCCACAAGCCCGACGGCGCGCCCATCGAAGTGACGGCCAAAGTCGTGCGCATCGCGCCGGCCATTTATGGAACGGCGCGCATCGGCGTGCAGATCGTCGAGCCTGCGGACAACTGGCTGCGGCTGTTTGTCTCATGGGTCGCCGACGAACAGACGACGGCGCAAGCCGAGGGCGAAACCAAACAGTGATCATTAATGCGTGATGAGTGATAAGAAGGTAGTCAATAGTCAGTAGTCAGTAGTCGGTGTGAGAAACCGATCTGTTTCTCCTGTCTTCTGACTCCTGTCTTTTGACTTCCCGCTTCTTATCCACTCATCACTTTTTTGCGGAGCAAAAACAATGGCATCTTACGAAACAATCCTCCTTGAGCGGCGCGGAAGCGTCGCCGTTTTGACCATCAACCGGCCTGAGAAAAGAAACGCGCTCAACATCCAGACGCGCGCCGAAGGTGCGGCAGCATTAGATGAATTACGTGAAGATGAATCGGTGCGCGTCGTCGTCATCACGGGTGCGGGTGACAAGGCTTTTATCGCGGGTGCAGACATCGCGGAATTTGCCGGTCGCACAGCCGTCACGCAGCGCGAAGTAATGCTCGGACGCTCGCTCTTTACCGCCATCGATGCTTTTCCAAAACCTGTCATTGCAATGGTCAATGGTTATTGTTTGGGCGGCGGCTGCGAGCTCGCGATGGCCTGCGACATACGCATCGCAAGCGACAAGGCGAGCTTCGGACAGCCGGAAATCAATCTCGGCATCATTCCGGGCGGCGGCGGCACGCAGCGCCTCGCGCGTCTGGTCGGCGAAGGCAAAGCGATGGAGTTGATCTTGACGGGCGACATCATCGACGCGCAGGCCGCACACGCAATCGGTCTTGTCAATACAGTCGTGCCCGCATCTGATCTCGAAGCCAAGACGATGGAGCTGGCGAATCGGATTGCGGAGAAGAGTCCGATTGCTCTACGGATGGCAAAAGAATCGGTCAAGACCGCTTCGCGCTCGAACCTCGATGAAGGCTTGCGCCGAGAGATCGACCTTTTCGCCATTACCTTCTCAAGCGAGGACAAGAACGAAGGCGTGGCGGCGTTTCTTGAAAAACGCAAGGCTCAGTTCAAGGGCAAATAGATTGCGCGCTGATGCTTGAGAAAATGCCCATTTGACGTGCGCTTGACTGCCGTTTGCGCGCTGGGCTACTCTCTTCAACGCTTGCACTGGCGAGCGTTGAAAACTAAGGGGCCGTAGCTCAGCTGGGAGAGCGCTTGAATGGCATTCAAGAGGTCAGCGGTTCGATCCCGCTCGGCTCCATTAAAGAAGGAATCAAATCAAAATGGGGCGGTCATTTATGGGCCGCCCCATTGTTTTTTTGTGGCATTATAAATCTGGAGCGCAAGCTGTGGGCGAAAACAAACAGGTACGAATATGTACAGACGCAGCCGTAAACTCACATCTAAGCTCGCCGCAAATTTGAGCATTTATCCATGACAGGTTTGATAAACAAGCATCCTCTTGTCTCATTATTGAGACTCTAAAATGTGTGGGCCTCTTTTTGCTTTGGTTGGAGATAAAACTATTGTCAGCTAAGATGAGCGACACTTCGTCAAAGTGTAAAGGGTAAACCAGATGAGAGGTGAAGTCGGGACAGCGAAGACGCTTGAGAGCGCGGCTTCGCAGCAACAAGAGCAAATCCCTGTGGATGATGCAACTGCTGTCGATTCGCGCATTGAATATCCATGCTACAAATCGTTCGACGAGTTTATCAACGTCGAACGTCTGCGTGCTTTGGATGCGTACATTGCCGAGCGCATTCGTCGGCACATCGTCGCCGAGCAGGACGTAAAATTCTACACCGGCCCTTACACGCTCAAGCAGGATGCGCCCGGGCGACCCGGCTCGCGGATGATCTATCTTGCGCAGTCGAAAATGCCCGATAGCTACTTCGACCTCGATAAGACGGAGCTTTGGGAGCCGACTGCTGCGACAAACGAGTTTGCGCTGCTGATGGACTTTATCGCTACGCTGCCCTTTAAGCAGACGGGTCGCATGCTCATCATGTATGACGACGTGCGCCGACCCGTTCCCGCGCACAGGGATCACGCCGAGACTGATGTGTGCCACGAATTCATCTGGCTGCGCACAAACTTGAGCAAGCCCTTCTATATGCTCAACCACAAGACGCATGCGAAGCTTTATGTTGATTCATACAGCGCGTGGTTTGACACCGTGAATCAATTTCACGGCAGCGACGAGCGCGACGGCCTCTCCTTCAGCATCCGCGTTGACGGTCGTTTTACAGACGAGTTTAGAGCGCAGATTCCAAAGCCCACCCACAACGCCGCTTCTACGCCCGCGCTTTGGGCATCGCTCTCGCGTTAGTCAAGCTCTCTCCCGCACATCTTTTGCAATCATCGTGACCAGCTTTTGGCTCAGCATGACTTCCGCTACACAAAAAAATCGTTCGTAACCTCATTGCGTCGAATGCAACACAAAACCGTTAACTTCAACGTACTTCAACGTACAGACCGAGCAATAACTACGCTGATATTTTTTTATTAATCTTAAATCTTAAACTCGGCGGCGCAAAGCTCAGTTCCACTTATCAGGCTCGCACGCTCTGTCTATGCGCGGGAGACTTGAGAGCAGCGCCGCTTTTATTGTGTGAATAAGTAATAGGGAAGACGAATGAAAATCTACATTAGCGGGCTTTATAGCGGGACGAATCCACAGCCCGGGATTGGAATTGCTCGGTCGTTGCGTGCCGCCTATCCGCAGGCGACGCTTGTCGGCGTTGATTATTCGCCGCGCTGTTCGGGTATTCATTGGCCCGACTTTGATGAGCTTTGGTTGCAGCGTCCTTGGGACGAGCTTGATCTCGACGACTATGGCAAGCAGATAAAGGAAGTGCTCGACGCGGGCGCTTTATGGATATCAAGCGTCGATCTCGAAATTATGTGGCTCGCTTCGGTCTTCCCCGAAGGCCACAAAAATCTTCTTACGCCTCCGCCCGGCGCGCTCAGACGAATTTCCAAACCTGAGGTTGAGGCGCACGCAGGGCTGCCCGTGCGCGTGCCGCCCTACGTCTTTACTGAGATTCCAGATTGGGACTTGCATGCCTTTTGCCGTCAACACGATTGGAAGGTTTGGCTCAAAGGGCCGTACTACGAAGCCGTCCGCACGCCGGGTTGGGACGCGCTCGAAGTGACGCGCACTCTGCTTGCGCGCGCATGGTCAACGGAGAGGCTTTTTCTTCAGACGCATGTCACGGGCTACGAAGAGTCGGTCTGCTTTAGCGCCTACAGTGGCGAACTGCTTGATTGCGTCTATATGCGCAAACGCGATTTGACGGAGGAGGGAAAGACCTGGGCGGGCGATGTGACTGAAGTGCGAGCGGAATTTACAGAGCCTTTGCGTCGCATGGTGAAGGAATTGAACTGGACGGGGGGCGCAGAGCTTGAGATGGTGCGCGACGCTTCGGATCAACTATGGCTGCTCGAATGCAACCCGCGTTTCCCGGCATGGATTCACGGCTCGACTATCGCGGGACACAACCTGCCGGCAGTACTCGTTGAAAGAGCGACGGGCATCAAGGCCGAAACTGCTGCGCAAAAATGCGAAGAGTTTGCACGCGTGGTGCTTGAAGTCCCGGTCCGCGCGCAGTTCCCGCTCTCGCCCTTGCCCGAGCCATTTCCGGGCGGCATCGGGCATTCGATGAAGCACCCTTCGGGCACGCTCGCTTTG
>CBDUCU010000046.1:0-13435 GCA_965365725.1 uncultured bacterium
CCTTTGTAAATCGTCTGGTCTTCTCCCTGAATCTCGGCCTCCTCAATCTTCATCCACTGTCCTGTCGAGCCGTTAATTCTTACGCCGACGGCGGCATCGCTGTGCGGGAGGCGAGCGACGACGGGAAACTGTTTTCCCGGCCCCGAGCGCACGTTGAGTCCCTGCGGGTCTGGGTCAACGACGTAGGCAGACACCTCGCAACGTGTCTCGGCATCGGCGACGGATTGAAGGAAGCGCACAGGCTTTGCGGGAGCACTTGCCGCGAGCGCAGCTAAACAACAAAGCAGCGCTATGGTTATTGCGTAAGCTCTATCTGACATTTAACTCGTCCTCCTTAGCAATCGCTTTTGCGTCGTGTGAAGTTAGAACCGTCGAAGAAGAGGTCGTCGTAATTGCCCGGCCTGCCCACCAGCTCAATAGCCAGAGTATAAGGAATGTGGGCGCAAACCACGTGAGAAACGGCGAGACGATTGTGCCGTAGAAGCCTTGTGTCACACGCCGGCCTTCGCCGTCAATACAATCGGTGTTGTGTGTCGTGACGTTGGTGCGTGCAACGGGGTCATATAAGGTGTGCGACCCCGTTACTATCCTTGTCCCTTCGGGGCAGTAAATTCTTTGTGTCAGTCGAGGTGCGACGTGCGGCGCAGCCAACAGAAATATTATTGAGAGCACAAATCCCGCCACCGTTGCGAAGATAAGCTTGCCCACGTCGCTTCTCCAACTGTGTCGTCCAACTGTGTCGTCCGAGCGTCAGTCAGCGCCCCACACAACCGTCTTCACTCGATAGCCCGCCGAGACGTTTCCCGTCACGATCATCGTCATCTCGCCCGCGTCGAATGAGAACCCACAGTCGAACTCGCCGCGCGTGTTCCCACAGGGTTGCGCTTGCATGGCGATAAACTTCACCTCGAACAGTTCCTTGACGGCGGCGGGCGTGGCGACGGCGAGCGCCGCACGTCTGTCTTTCGCCCTCCAGGCGCGGTAGAGAGATTGAGCCGCCTCTTCGGGTGTTGCCGCCGCGCCGGAAGTTACGCCCGCGCGCGCCGATGAATTTTGGGCGGCTGCATCGGGTCGCGCTGTTGAACTAGTCCGCCTGCTTGCCGTTGATGCGCCCGCGCGCTGGCTCAAAAGCTGCCGCGCCCACGCAGCCGTACAGTCGCGCGGGTTCTCGCTCAGGTATTCGGTCGCACCATCGACGCGCGCAAATCCGCTCCCGTTCCAGCGAAAGACGTATGGGTCGCAGACTTCGTTGCCATGAATGTCAGGATGCGGGTCTTCCGAAGGATAAGCCGTAAGAACGACCAACTCGCGCTCGCCGTCGCCGTCAGCGTCTGCGAAGAATATAGACTTCACCTGCGCAAGCCGGACATAGTCGCCGCTCAATTTATGCTTTCGGAAGCCGCCGCGTTCGGGGACGAGCGCCCAACCATCCAGAAAAAAGCCGTCGGGTGTCTCGGCCTCAAAGAAGACGACGACATTGCCGCGCGAGCGGCCAAAGTCGCCCTCTACGACATGGTCGAGCCTTGCGCCCTTCGGAATGAGCCTCGATGCAAACTGTTTGAGAGTTTCGCCCTGACGGCGCGCCGAAAGTAATTGTGTTTGCGCCTGCGCCACCTGAATCATGCAGGCGAGGAAGACGGCCAGAAAGAGTTTTCTCATCCTTAATATCTCTCCTTACCTTTTGTTCTCATTTTCAGATTAAAGGCGACTTTCTCTTTGTGCAGACCGGCGAAGTGCTTTTTTGCCTGTCGCTTGTGTGCTTCGATGTGCGGCCACAAAAGGTCATGGCCGCATACCTTAATCGCAGTGCGGCGATAAAGTCTTCAATAAACTCTAAATTCATTTCTAAAGAAATTCTCAAGAGGCGGATGGTCAAACGTGTGAGGCGTTTATATGAATTCAGCCTGCACTGGCTCAGAGCTCGGACGCGCCGTTGAAGTTGACTTTGCAGAGCTTCGCACTCAGACTTTTGCTCGCTTAAAACATCTCACGCGACTCTGCGGTTGCAAGCGGCGCGTGCTTCCTTCTTCTGCTTTTCATTTTGAGTCGTCTGAAAAAGGTCGTGAATTTTTTGCGAGGTCTTGATAAATGTCTGACTTACAACAAACCAGTGTTCCACTACCGAGAGACTTGCTGCGCGGGCGCGTTGGCGTTGTGACGGGCGCATCGCGCGGAATCGGTCGAGCCGTCGCGCTGCGTCTGGCAGAAGCGGGCGCGCACGTCGTCGTCAATTACATCAACCGGCAAGCTGAGGCCGAGCAGGTCGTGCGCTCGTGCATCGAGTTAGGGGTTGAGGCATTGAGTGTGCGCGCCGATGTTGCGGAGGTAAGCGCCGCCGCGTCGCTTGCTGAAACGGCGCTTGAAAAATTCGGACGGCTTGACATACTCGTCGCCAACGCAGGGATTTGGCAGGGTGCGCCCGTCGAAGAGATGACGGAGGAGCTTTGGGATCGCGTTATCGATGCGAACCTAAAGGGTACTTGGGCTGCATGTCGCGCGTGCGTTCCCGCGATGAAGAAAGAGGGTCGCGGCTCAATCGTCATCGTCAGCTCAACGGCAGGACAACGCGGCGAGGCCGGTTACTCAAACTATGCGGCCTCAAAGGGCGGGCAGATCAGTTTTACAAAGTCTCTCGCCACAGAGCTTGCGCCCGCGATACGCGTCAACTCGGTCGCGCCCGGCTGGGTTGACACGGAGATGAACGACGAAGTGTTCGTTGACGAAAGCTACAGGAAGCAAACGACCGAAGCGATTCCGCTTCGACGCATTGCGACGGCTGACGATGTGGCTCTCGCAACCGTCTTTCTCGCATCCGATTGGGCGCGGCACATCACGGGCGAAATCCTCAACGTCAACGGCGGCTCGGTGCTCTGCGGATAAGCGCGCTTCCTTATCAATCGAGCCGCCGCGCTTCCTTATCAATCAAGCAGCGCGGCGGCTCGGTTTACGCCGCGCGCGCCTGTCCGAGCTCCAGCGCGAGACGATTGAGCAACTGTCGCTCTTCATCGCAGATTTTGCGCTCGGTTTCGTGGAAACTTGCTGTGCCACCGTCCGAAGAGGCGCGCGCCACGCGTTCGCACGAATCCAGCAGATCGATCTGCTCAATCTCGCGCAGGCCGGGCGGAAGAACGTGTATCACCGATTTGAGCGCGACGAAACAGGTTGAGAAAAAATCGCGGCTCGGTCTCTCTTCAAGAAGACGTTCGAGCATCTCGTGCGCGGGGCTCGCGCAGGCGATGCCTTGCAGCCGCGCCGCGCACAATACGATTCTCCGCTCTTGCAGGCTGACGCGGCCTTCGGCCCAGGCCGTTTCAACGAGCGGAACGAGCGGAAGAAGCGCGCCCGTGCGCGTTGTAAACCCTGCCTCGCGCAATCTGCGCAGGATGCTTACGTCGGTCACGCCGGTCGTCTCTGACATCTCAAACAGCTCGCTAAAGTCCTGCCAATCTGTGCGTGCAAGATTGGCGGCGATGCTTTTTACCGAAGCAACCTCTTCATCACAGATCATCCTTCCACCGGCTCTGACAGAAGGGCTGCCGCCGGAGACTTCCGCGACGCTTGTGCAGAGCGAGAGCAGATCGAGCACGACATCATTGCCCCCGTCTTCGGGTAAAGCATGCAGAAGCGAGCGAAGATGCACAAAGGCACGCTCAAAAAACTCTTCCGGTGGTCTTGCGTCGAGCCACTTTGACAACACCGCATCAGCCGTGCTGTTTTCTTCGACGCCTTGCCGCCGTGCGGCCTGCATGATGAGCGCTCGCTCGCGCCGCGTGATGCGCCCTTCGGCCCATGCAACTTTGACAAGCGGGACAAGCGCGAGCAACCCGAAAGCGTCGCCGAGAGCCTCGCGCTTGAGTCTCCGGGTCGCGCCGCCGCGCACAGCGTCGTTATAAAAATCGTCCTCGTCTCGCAGGGGTCGCCCGCCGCTTGATTGCCTCTCAGACCTGTCGATAATTTGTTCTTGCAACGTCATCATCAAAAACTCCTTTTCCAGATTATCCGTGCCTCGCCCGCATCGCCGAAGAAGGCAAGGCCTAAAATTTTCGTCTCCTTAAAGCCAGACCATCATGCTGATGATTCCCATAGAGACGACGAACCAGAGAGGGATGCTGTATCTGTAGAGCATAAGCCGCGCCGATTGCATCAGTCGCTGACTCCGTAGTTCGAGCCAGCCGCCTCCGTCGTCTAAGTAAGGCGGCGCGTCACGCTCTAACATTTCGGTGTGGACGATCAGACGCGAGCCGGTGCGTGAGAACGAATAGGGAGCGGCGGCGCTCAGACGCAAGCCTCTGCGCCAGAGTCGTTGCACGCCCGTCGGCGCAACCTCGTATTCAACAACTCCGCCGTGCAGGGGAACGTGCACGGCGCTGACGCAACCGACCAACTGTCCCGCGTCTGTGACGACGCTTGCGCCGACAATCTCATGAATGGCGAAAGCGCCGCCGCGCTCGAAGGCTTCTGAGCCGTGCCCGAAGCGCCTGCCATCGTCCGAAGCAAGCACGCCGTCATGACCGATCAAAAGTTTGTGTGCAGCTAAGATGCGCTCCTCGCCCGTTCTCGTCCGAATGAGAAGGCCGAGCAATCTCCCTTTAGTCGGATGAACGATTGCGTCGCGCACCTCGCCAAGCTTTTGTGGAGAGCCGGATATGAAGACCTCCTTGCCAATCATCTCCTCTTTCAAATTGAGCGTTGTTTTTTCTCTCATCAAGTCTTTCCCCCGTTGTCGCACGAACGTCTTTACAATTGCAGTGCCGCTCGCATCAGAGAACGGACAAAGATGCGTTGTCAGGCTTTAATTGAACATTTGGGTGAAGCGTTCTTCAGCGTTTACGTCCTCAGACTGTGGCAACATGCAACAGACGAGTCCGCCGGTGCTACAATTCACGCCTCTTATAAATTGGCAGGCGAGTTGCTTAAGGGTCTTTACCGAAGAGATGAGCATAAGCACACGGCTGGTGTTGATTTTGACGTTGATGGTCGGCGCGCTGATGGCGGCGGCGAGCTTTCTCAACTTGCGCGAGCGCGAGCGCGCGCTTGAAGCGGCGATGCGCAACGAGACGCGCGCTTTGGCCGTCACGCTTCAGATCGCGCTTGAAGAGGATTACGCCAAGGGCGAGCCCGAAGACGCGCAACGACTCATCGACCGTCTGCGCGCCAACACCAAAACATACGGCGCGCTTCTTTTTGACGAGCGCGGGAAGTTGCTCATGATGTCGGATTCGCTAACGGCTGAGGAGTTGCGCCATCCGCCGGAGCTTGAAGGCGTTGTCGCGCGCGGTGAATCAGCCGAGTTTGTCCGCGTCATTGCGGGAGAAAAGGTCTTCTCCGTCATCCTGCCAATCAATGTCGGAAGCGACAGACGCGGCGCGGTCGAAGTCGTTCACCCGCTTTCGTTTGTCGAGGCCGACATTGCGCGCGCACGCCTCGACTGGGTCGCAGCCACTTTGCTGCTTCTGTTGACGATCCTCGCCGTCGTCTTTTTCGTCCTGCGTCGAAGTCTTTCGCAGCCAGTCCGCGAACTGTTGGGCGGCGCGGCTGCGGTTGGTCGGGGCGATCTCGATTATCGTGTGATTGTGCCGCGTTCGGGCGGCGAGTTTGCTCAGCTTGCGCGCGAATTCAACCGCATGGCCGACAATCTTTCCGCACAACGCCGCGCCGCCGAGCGCGAGGCCGAAGAGCGTCTCCGGCTTGAGAGAGATTTGCGACATAGCGAGCGTTTGGCAGCCGTCGGTCGTCTGGCGGCGGGCGTGGCGCATGAAATGGGCGCGCCCTTAAACGTCATCGACGCACGCTCTGAACAACTGCTGCAAAAACCCGACGCGCCCATTGAGATAAGACGGCGCAACCTGACCATCATCCGCACGCAGGCCGAGCGCATCACGCACATCGTCCGTCAACTGCTCAATCTGTCGCGCACATACAACTTGCGCCTCGCGACGGTTGATCTCGGCACGCTGGTCTCTGACGCGCTCTCGCAGTTTGAGACAAACGCCGAGCGCGCAGCCATCGAAATCGAGTTTATGCGCGGCGACGAAACGGTCTTGATCGATGCAGACGAAAACTATATCCGGCAGGTGCTCTTAAACGTCTTTAACAACGCAGTACAAGCCATGCCTACGGGCGGGCGGCTCAGCGTCCGAGTCGAGCGCGATGCGGAAGAGGATGGCGCGCGACGTTTCGGCTCGGTCAGCGTCTCGGATACGGGCGCAGGCATTGCGACTGAGCATTTGTCGAAAATCTTCGACCCTTTCTACACGACAAAAGAGGTCGGACAGGGAACGGGCCTCGGTCTCTCTGTCGCGCGCCGCATCCTTGAAGAGCACGGCGGCTGGATCGAGGCTGCGAACAACCGCAACGGGCCGGGCGCGACCTTCAACATTTATCTCCCGCAACATGAGCCGGCAAAGACGCACGGCGCGGGACGCGACCTGAGAGAACCTCTGATCGAGAGTGAGAGCATGAATGCGAGCACGACTGTTAATCGCTGAAGACGATGCCGACATGCGCGATCTTCTGCAAGAGGTCTTGGAAGAGGCCGGATACGAAACGCTTGTGGCGGCAGATGGTCGCGCCGCGCTCGCGCACGTCGTGCGAGAGAACGAGCACATTGACGCGGTCGTCACCGACGTGCGGATGCCGAACCTGACGGGCGACGAATTGTTGGCGGCAATCAGACAGGCGCGGCCCGAAGCACCCGTCGTCGTCATCACGGCCTTCGGCTCGGTCGAGCAGGCAGTCGAGATGGTCAAGCGCGGCGCATTTCAATATCTGACCAAGCCGTTTCAGACCGCAGAGCTTCTGCGCACGCTCGAAGAGGCGCTTGAAGGTAGCGCGCCGCAACGCGAACGGGCGCGTCTGAGGCGCGAGATGCCAACAGCGCCCGCGCGCATCGTCGGCGCGTCGCGCATCATGCGTGAGCTGTTTGACTCAATCCAGCGCGCCGGACGCAGCGCAAGCACGGTGCTCATCACGGGCGAATCGGGCACGGGTAAAGAGCTTGTCGCGCGCGCCATCCATGAAGCCTCTGAAAGAAGCGGCGCATTCATTGCCGTCAACTGCGCGGCCATCCCTGCCGAGCTCATCGAGTCGGAACTGTTCGGCCACACGGGACAGGCGTTTACGGGAGCAAAAGCGTCACGCGCGGGGCTTTTTGAGTCGGCAGACAATGGAACGATCTTTCTTGACGAAGTCGGAGAGCTGCCCGTTCAGGTTCAGCCGAAGCTTTTGCGCGTCTTGCAGGAGGGAGCAATCAGACGCGTGGGAGCAGACCGCGAGCGCAATATAGACGTGCGCGTTGTAGCCGCAACCAATCGCGATCTTGAAAGCGAAGTGAGCGCCAACCGTTTTCGTGAAGACCTCTTCTGGCGTTTGAACGTCATCGCGCTGCGCGTTCCCGCTTTGCGCGAGCGCCCCTTTGATATTCCGTTGCTCGTCGAGCATTTCATCTCAAAGACGGCAGAGAGGAATCGCACAGAGCCTCTGCGCGTCTCGCGCGAAGCTCTGGCCGTTTTGACCGCTTACGCCTGGCCGGGCAATGTGCGCGAGCTTGAAAACGCGATTGAGCGCGCCGCCGCGTTTAGTTCTGGGGCGGAGATTACTGCTGCCGATTTGCCCGAACGCGTGCGCACGAGCGGCGAGGCCGCAGGTCTTGTCGCCCGCGCTGCTTCGCGCCGTCTCACGCTCGACGAGCTCGAGCGCGAATACATCATCGAAACTCTCCGGCACACGGGCGGCAATAAATCGCGCGCCGCCGAGCTGCTCGGCCTCGACCGCAAGACGCTCTACCGCAAGCTCGACGAATATCGCGCCGCCGACCCCGCTCTTGAATTCTGACCTTTTCTCACCAGCGTCGCATCGACGATAACGCGCAGACAAAACTGCAATCGCATTGTTTCTCCGCGCCACATCGGTGTCCACGAATGCCACAAACAGATTTTCATAAAAACCTTTGTGGCGAGCACAGCCTCTCTCAAACGCTCGTATCTACACGCAAAGAAGCATCTGGCATAAGCCTTGCCAAAGCTCTCGACTGTAAATTGAAAGCGAGACGATTTGGAGATTCGCGTGAGTAAAGGGGTTTTAGTTCCCGCGAGAGGAGTCCTGTCGCGGGCAACGTGGGTACGGCGGAGATACCCGCGACAGGACTCCAAAATTGTTCGATTGCGCCCGTGCAAAAAGCGCGGGCCGACGCTCCGGCGGGCAAGCAAGAGCGAGGCAACGGGCGAAGGAGCTTGCCCGCCGCAGGGCGCGGGGAAAGTTTGAAGGGGAGTAAGGTCGCCTTGAAAGGGTGACGGTCGGGGTCGTCAACCCGGTTGCCGAGATGAAACAAACGGCAACCCGGCCCCGACCTGCGGGAGCAAGTTAGATTCGGCTTGCCACAAGATCGAGACCTTCCGCCGCGTTTTTCTAACGTGAGTTCGACGTAATTCTTGAACAGGAATCAACAACTTAACCTCTGAGACTGTCTGAAATCTGCGCTAAATCGTCGGAAACAGGCCGAAAGTGCACGTCAGTATCATGATTGAGCACATTGAAGTTAGCAGTTTCAGAACGAGGTGCTTGTTTTCAACGACTTAGCTCATTCCTTACGTCGAACTCACGTTAATTACTTTACCCTGCTGAATGGAGGTGTATCCGACAAGCGCTTTACTTCGGAATGGGTTCGAGGCGCGGATTACCACTTCCAACGTCGCTTGTGATGTTGCGGGCGAAGGCGAATTTATAGTTGCCCCAGGTAGTTGAACCTGAGATTACAGTCCAGCTGCCGCGGCCCCATCTTTTGGTTCCATCTAACCAACCATCATGCCGGTCATAGAACAACACACCAAGAGATGAGTAATAAATATGGCCGTCACCGGGTGAAAACGCGTTGTCAGGTGTACCCAGACCGCTTCCGATCAGCACAGGCCCGCTCCACTGTCGCTTCCATTGCTCGTACTGCGGATTCCCAGGAATTCTGACCCCCGGGTCCGGAATCGGGCTAAGATAAAAGTTGTGCTTCATCCAATACAAGTTTCCGGCTCGGTCAATTCCGTAGAAGACTCCTTTGCCTCCGCCGAAAACTTTCGTGAATACGGCGAAATTGATGTTCTCGGGAGCCAACCGCAGCCCAATGGTGGTCGACGGCTGGCCCTTTTTCTGATCGTAATTCTTGGTAACGCCCCAGAAGATGCCGGGATCGCCTTGGATACGCGCGTAGATAATCCCTTCATCCTGCGCGATCAACTCGGAAAAGCCCGTCAGGCCTTTGGCCAGCTCAACCGGATCGAGCCACTGGTAGGTTCCATCATCAAATCCCAAATGCCAGTTCCACCTGAGTGTGCCATCGTCCCGCAGGGTATAGATCCCGAGCTGGCCCATCGCCAGCACCTCGCGATGGTCGCCTGCCCAACCGGACCCGACTGTCTTTGGCTCGCTGAACGTATGGGTCGGGAAGTTATTGCGGCCTTTCGGGTATCGCATATAATGCCGCCGCCAGGTAAGCGTCCCGTCCTGCGAAACGGTGTACAAAGTCTGGATTTCGTCCGCGCCGACACTGCTATCAAATCTTCCACTTTGCGGTGGCGATTCCTCCAGCAGCTTACTGATCCTCGCCCATACCGGAGCTATCGCGGCATCAGTGCAGTTTGGAGTCGCCGTCACCCATTTCCACCGATCGTCAGGAGCGTCGTCACCGCAATCCTTACCGTCTGCACACTCTATTTCGCATTTTGAATGCACTCCGGCGATCATATCGGTCGCACCGAATGCCGAGCTGCCACGGGCTTTGACGAACGAAGGCCCTCCACTGTCGCCGCCCGCTACAGTGACACCATTTCTGGCATTGAAGGTATAGGTTCCGTCGTCGGTATCGGTTTCGTCGATATTGAAGATGCCGTCGCGGTACTGGCCGTCCGACTTCACAGGGTTGCCGCCGCGGGCAAATTCATAGATTCCCCGGCCAAACACTCTGATCGTCATATTTAACAATGGTCCGGTGTACACCTCGCGGGTGTTAAATTCGCTACCGCTAAAGGCAGGCTGGACTCGGACGATCGCAACATCGTTTGGGCGAAACGTGATTATTTGTTCACCTTTTCTGACCTCGGGATTGCGAGCCGTGCCGTTTAGCGTAATGGTGAGGTCGGCAGCGGCCATCGTTGTGAAGCCGCCCGGCCCGCCCTTCTTGTCGACGCAATGAGCAGCGGTCAAAACCCAATTCTGTCGAATTATCACGCCGCTGCAGCCGGTGCTGAGGGTGACGAGGCCCATCTGTTGCCGCGTTTCAGCGCTTACGGGCGATCCGCTGACCAGGCCCTGCTGAATGGTGCTTCCGGGTTGAGCAGCACCTGTGGCTGCAAAGAAAATGGTCAGAAAAGCAACGCTCAATATTTGAGCCGCGAAGCGATTAGATAAATTATCGATGTTCATAAATTCTCCTTAGCATTCGAAAACTCCGCCTTGTGTCGATGCCGAGAACATTGCATCTTTCAAGTGAATGCCTGAGAGCTCGCCGGTTGTTCGCAGGCGATCTCAATGGTCTTAACGTCCAACCAAAGTTCCGCTCGTAGCAGAGCCGAGAACAGTACCTTTGCAGGATTTCCCGCCTTTATCCATCACCAATTCCCCGGTGCCCAAATACTCGTCGGGTGAAAGTCGCCCATTAAGCATGGGCCTGCCGGGACGCACTACCTTGAAGCGCAGTGTGTTGCCGGCGCCGACGCTGCCCTCCCTAATGACGAACTCTGCGGAGTTGAGCCTCAATTGACCCATCACTTGATCGCCAGCTTGCTGGAGCATCAACTGCAGCACCCCGTCCCCCAATTTTCCCTGCCAGGCTCCAGTGAACGAATACCTGCGCGTGCCGTTCCATGTGCCGCCCGAAGTGTCGTCGGGGTTACTGGTGGCGCTGAACGAGCCTTCGAAGGATTCGCCATCGGAGGAAAGCGTAAATCGTCCCGCGCCTTGAGCATCGTCTTGGTGCCAGGTGAAAATCAGCGCGTTGTCTTTCACGTATCCCCGAATACGGCCCAGGCTCTGCAATGCTGGTTCCGCCGTAGAAGCTGACACCTTCTGAAATCCAAAAATCGAGCCGTCCAAGGGCTTGTGGCTCCCCGTCGTAAGACCGTGGATGGGGGAATATGTCCCAACCACAGTGCCGGGGCGGGACTCCTTTAGCGTAATGAGGATTTTTATGCCCTTAGAGGTAATGGTGTTCCACGTGCCGTTGAATTGATTCGCTTCTTGAGCGTGAGCGCCCACAGTTACGGAACCGAGTAGCAGCAAAGTGCCAAGAGCCAGGAGCAAGGTACGAGTAGTCTTCTTCATAGTGTTTCGAGTGCCTCCATCTCGTCACAGATCGTGACGGTTGATACTAGAGTTGCATTGGTACTGTCTTGACAGCGATCACCGGCTTTAAGGCGTTCTCTGAAGAGTGGCAAAGACCCGGAAAACATGTCGCAAGGATTTTTCAATCACGCGGCACGCACGCCTGTGGCTCCGGAATTAGCGCCGTAAATTGATGGAAGAAATATGAGGACTCTGGCAAAGGCGGGGGATCAGATGACGTGTTTCAGAGGCTGAAAGAGAGTTATCTTTTTACTACGCGGAAGAGGGATTTTGTCAGGTTGTCAGCTTCACCATCAGGGTTGATTCCCCTCAGCGTCAGAACGTAATCGCCCCCGGCAAACTTGTGGGCCGGCACCGTAAAGACAAAACCGGCACCGGTCTTCTCGCCTACGGATTTGACACTTCGGCTAAAGACCTCTACGCCAGCGATTGTCTGTAGCGAGGCGTGATAGCTGGGATAATTGTCCTCCTTCAAACTGAGGAGGAGCCGGGCTTGAGTCGTGCCGGGTAGAATGACGAGCGTCGGGATCTGATTGCCCTCGCCGCCTCTTACGCCGCCGACAGCGAGTGCCAGAGTGACAGTATGTGGCGCAGGCTTTATGGTTGGTGTTGGTGTGGGCGGCGGTATCGGTTGCGAGTTGGACCCGACCGCCGCTTGTTGGGCGCTTGGCGATTCTGCGGGGCTGCCCTGGTTTGCGGTCTGTTGTGATCGTTCGCGCTGGTGCTGCTGCTCCTCTGCCTCACGTGCTGCCGCAGTTTGCGCAGAATCCGCCTGCCGTCGTCGGCTTTCAACGAAAATCCAGACACCGCCTAGCATCACCAACAAAGTCGCCAGCGCGATTGAGAAGCTCAACATCGGTCTCTGACCGCGTAGTGACCGGAGTAATCCCTGCCATCTTGTGACGGGTGAGGGCGACTGCTCCCCAGCAATGACAGGCGCTTCGATGCCGTCAAGCCTGGTCGCCAAAGCTCTGGCGAACTTCACACGCTGGCGCCGCGCCGGATGAGCCATGTAAGACCGCTCGAACCGCTCGCGCACCTCTCTTGATAACTGATCGCGCACATAGCCGTCCACCAACTCGCTCTCGGTCTTCAAAACTTGATCGGAGACCTGCGGGTCTGTGACGTAGCTTTTCTCCAGAGCGGCCTGCTCTCGCTCGGACAATTCTCCCAGCAGGTAGCGCGTTATGGTCTGCTTTAACTCATCCATCAGTCTCTTTGTAAGCCGCGATACTGTTTATACGAATAAGAAAGATGGGCGCGGCTTCCATTATTCAGTGGCAAAAACCGCGCATTCATGTTGCTGGTTTCTTCTCCAGACAGCGGATGACGCATTGCTCAAGCTTGTCACGCACGCGCTGCGCCCGGCTCGCCAACGCGTCGCGTCGCAATCCCAAGCTATCCGCCAAAGCTTTCCGGCGATCGACTCGCCCACCTTTTTCGGCACTGTAGTATCCCTTTATCAACTCGCGGCTCTCAACGGGCAGCGCGTGCAGGCAATGATCCAGGCAAGTCAACTGCCGTTCCGTCTCTGCTGTCTCGTCGGTCGTGTCAGGAGCTGTGGCTTCAAGCTTGATTTCTTCAAGCGGCGCGCGACGGCTCTCATGCCCCTTAAACGCTTCCATGCAAACCAGCCGCGCGACCTCATAGCAATAGCCGCCGATGTTTTTGATCTCTATTCCCTCATCAAGCTTTCGAGCAACACGGTTGAAGGTTTCGTCCGTGTGTTCTTCAGGGAAAGGCGCGCCGCGCCCCTCAAAGAACCTGTTTAAGATGCGCCGCAAATCTTCATATTTTTCACCGGCTTGTTCGCGGTCATCTGCCAAACGATCCAGCAGCTTGGCGAAGGCTTCTGCGGTCAGCCCTGATCTCATTTATCCTGTACCTTTTGTGTGCGCATCACATCGGCACGCTAGAGAGGAGGCATCTTTTTGATTCTCACAACTTCAACTTCTAACTTATCTCCACTCGCCCTGTAGCACGAACGCCCCCCAGTAGTAGGGTGATCGCCAATGATTCTTCCCAAGCATCTCAATCTGCGCGGTTCTGAGCGCCGCCGCCGGAGGAAGCTTCTCTTGCAACACCCCTCTGTAAAAACGCTTCATCA
>CBDUCU010000047.1:0-13209 GCA_965365725.1 uncultured bacterium
GGGCGCGTTAAAGCTGATCGTGCGCGCCGGAGCAGGCTACAACACGATTGACGTCGGGGCGGCCTCGCGGCGCGGAATTTATGTCTCAAACTGTCCGGGAAAAAATTCTGTGGCTGTGGCAGAGCTTGCCTTTGCGCTGCTGCTTGCGCTCGACCGTCGTATTGCCGACAACGTCGCGGAGTTGCGCGCGGGCAAGTGGAACAAGAAAGAGTTTTCCAAAGCGCGCGGCATCTACGGGCGCACGCTTGGACTTGTCGGCACGGGTCAGATCGGGCGCGAGATGATCGAGCGCGCGCATGCTTTCGGCATGAGAGTCGTCGCGTGGAGTCGAAGCCTTTCATCAGAGCGCGCCGAAGAGTTAGGGGTAGAGCGTGTTGAGAATCATTTGGATGTGGCGCGCGCGTCGGATGTCGTAAGCGTCCACGTCGCTTTGAAGCCCGAAACGCGCGCGCTCATCGGCGAAGATTTTTTTGGCGCGATGAAAGAGGGCGCGTTCTTTATCAACACGTCGCGCGGCGAGGTGGTCGATCAGGCGGCTCTTTTGCGCGCGATGCGTGAGAAGAATATCCGCGCGGGGTTGGACGTTTACGCAAACGAGCCGACGGGCGGCGCGGGCGAATTCACCGATGAGATCGGGCGCGAGCCAAACCTCTACGGCACGCATCACATCGGCGCTTCGACCGATCAGGCGCAAGAGGCCATCGCTGCCGAAACCGTCCGCATCATCCGCGCCTTCAAAGAGACGGGCAAAGTTCCAAACGTCGTCAACCTCGCGCGTCGCACGCCTGCCACTCACTCGCTTGTCGTTCGACACCGCGACCGTCCCGGCGTGTTGGCCTCCGTGCTCGATTCAATCAAAGCGGCAGAGATCAACGTGCAGGAGATGGAGAACATCGTCTTTGAAGGCGCGGAGGCCGCAGTCGCACGCATCAATCTCGATGCCGCGCCGCCCGCCTCAATGCTCGAAGGTTTGAAAGCGACAAACGCAGACATCATCGAACTCAATCTGTTAGAAATTAAGTAGTTGAGAGATGCTAGTCAGTAGAAGATAGTTCGCAGGACCGTTACGCGCAGCAATGTTTGCTTTGCCATAGAAACGACCCGCGAGAAGTGAATCTTCTACCGGCCACTTCGCCAGAGAGGAACAAATCAATGACCGAGAGAATCTACAACTTCAGCGCGGGGCCGGCTGTTCTGCCCGTGTCGGTTTTGGAACAGGCGCGCGAAGAGATGCTTTCTTTGCCCGGAGTCGGGATGAGCGTGATGGAGATCAGCCATCGCTCAAAACACTTTCAACAGATCATCGACAGCGCCGAAGCAGGGATGCGCGAACTATTGGGCATCCCCGAAAATTACCGCGTCCTTTTCTTGCAGGGCGGCGCGAGCCTACAGTTTTCGATGATCCCCCTCAATTTTTTGACCGAAGGCGCGTCAGCCGATTACGTCATTACAGGCGCGTGGGGCAAGAAGGCTTTAAAGGGGGCGAAAAAACAGGGCGCGACCAAAGTGGCCGCAGACATGGCCGACAGTCGTTTTACGCGCGTGCCCGATCAGGGCGAGCTGAATCTCGATGAGAACGCGGCTTACCTGCATATCACTTCGAACGAAACCATCGAGGGCGTTGAATTCAAATACGACCCTGAGACGAACGGCGTGCCTCTTGTCTGCGATGCGTCGTCAAACATCTGCTCGCGTCCCGTCAATGTCTCAAAGTACGCGCTCATCTATGCGGGCGCGCAAAAGAATCTCGGCCCGTCGGGCGTGACGGTCGTCATCCTGCGCGAAGACCTTCTCGGAAAAATTCCGGACGGCCTGCACACGATGCTCGACTATCGCACGCACGTCGAAAACAAGTCGCTCTACAACACGCCGAACACCTGGGGCATCTACATTCTCGATCTCGTCTGCAAGTGGATCAAAGAGAAGGGCGGGCTTGAAGGCATGCACCGTGAGAACGAAACGAAGGCAAATCTCATCTACGATGCGGTTGACGCGACAGAGTTTTATCGCGGCCACGCCGTCCGCGAGGCGCGCTCGCTGATGAACGTCACCTTCCGCCTGCCTTCGGAAGAGCTGGAAAAGAAGTTTACGACGGAGGCGACCGCGCAAGGACTTGACGGGCTCAAAGGTCACCGCTCGGTCGGCGGCATCAGAGCTTCCATCTACAATGCGTTTCCGCGCGAGGGCGTAGAAAAACTGGTCGAGTTTATGAAAGAGTTTGAGCGCGCGAACGGTTGAAGAGAACGCGGCTCACACAGAGACAGGACGGATTCGACGCGGAGCAGTCTGTGTCAATCCGTCCTCTTCGTATTAGCGGCGTTCTCTCTCGTTTGCCCGATGAAAACTTCGCAAGTATCTTATTAACGGATAAAACGTCTCCCGCTTCTTTTCGCGTCACAATTAAAATTGCTTGCTGTCAATTTCCGACTAAATCGATGAAGCTCAAAACTATTTTTCCGTTTCTCTGCCTCTGCATTCTATTTATCGCTTCCCACGCACTGTTTCAAACGCGCGGGCGCGCGCAACAAACTGCTTCGAGCAACATGCCTCTCGAACGCGCCGGAGAAAAGCATCTCAGGAACGTCCGGCAGTTGACCTTCGGCGGCGAGAACGCCGAAGCATATTTTAGCGGCGACGGCTCGCGTCTTATCTTTCAATCAAAACGTGATGGCCGCGCCTGCGATCAGATTTATACGATGCGCACGGACGGCACAGACCTCAGGATGGTCTCAAACGGCGCGGGCGCAACCACCTGCTCCTACATCTTCCCGACAGGCAAACGCATCCTCTATTCGTCAACGCACCTCGCGTCAAAAGAGTGTCCGCCCGCACCCGACCGCTCGAAAGGCTACGTCTGGGCAATCCATCCCGGCTTTGACATCTTCACCGCAAAGCCCGACGGCGCGGACGTAAAAAGGTTGACTACCACAGACGGCTACGATGCCGAAGCGACCATGTCTGCCGACGGCAAACGCATCGTCTTTACCTCGATGCGCGACGGCGACCTCGACATCTACACGATGGACGCGCAGGGCAAAAACGTCCGCCGCCTGACCAAAGAACTCGGCTACGACGGCGGCCCGTTCTTCTCGCGCGACGGACGAAAGATCGTCTATCGCTCATTCCACCCGAAGACTCCCGAACAGGTTGAGCGTTACAAAAAACTTCTCTCGGAAAACGTCATCGAGCCGGGCAACTTCGAGATTTGGGTGATGGATGCAGACGGCCAGAACAAGCGGCAGGTAACAACCTTAGGCGCAGCCAGCTTTGCCCCCTTCTTTACGCCCGACGGGCAAAAAATCATCTTCTCGTCGAATCATCCAAACCCGCGCGGGCGCAACTTTGATCTCTATCTCGTCAACCTCGACGGCACGGGTCTTGAGCGCGTCACATTTGAAGAATCCTTCGACGGCTTTCCGATGTTTTCGCCCGACGGCAAGCGTCTGGTCTTCGCCTCGAATCGCAACGCACAACAGCGCGGCGACACAAACATCTTTATTGCAGATTGGGTTGAGTAAGAAATTTATGATTTACAAATTCCAGCGCGCAATTTTTGTCGCACTTCTTCTCGCATCAAGCACACTCGCGCAACAACACGAGAGCGCGCCCGACGTTGTGCGGCTTCGCCAGCACGTCTCTCATCTTGCATCGGGCAAATTAGAAGGTCGTCGCACCGGCACGCCCGGTGCGGAAGAGGCCGCGCAATACGTCGCACACCAGTTCGCCGCGCACGGTTTTAAGGTCGCGCCGCCTACGCCTTCGGGCTATCGTTCGGGCACGACCGACGCGGGCTACTTGCGCGGCTTTCCTTATGTCGCAAAGGTCGAGCCGGGCAAGTCAAACGCAATGACGCTCACAAAGAGGACGGGCGAGACGGCATCTGCTCCTTCGACGCTCGATCTGCGCATCAGCGACGACTGGATGCCGCTCGGTTTTTCGGGCAACGCGCGCATTGAAAATGCTCCCGTCGCTTTCGCCGGCTACGGCATCAAGGACGGCGAAGCAAACTACGACGATTACAAAAATGCGACGGGTCGCGTCGCGCTCGCCTTTCTCGGCACGCCCGACGGCGATAATCCGCACGGTCGATTCACGCGCTTTAACGACCTGCGACTGCGCGCATCTGCCGCACGCGCTGCGGGCGTGCGCGCCCTCGTCTTCATCGCACGCACGGATAATTTCAGAGACGAAAAACTCTCGCGCATCGTCTATGACAATTCATCGGGCGGCGACGCAGGGCTTCCTGTCATCGTCGTCTCGCGTCAGGTTGCCGCGCAAATTCTGGGATTTGGCAGCGCCACGCAATTATCCGAATTCGAGAAGGCTTTGCAGCAAGCGATGACGGATGCTTCCGGCAAACCTCGCAATCTCATCACGCCGACAATTCCTGATTCGACGACGCTCAACATCTCGACAGGCGTTGTACGCACAAATGCACCGGCCTTTAACGTCGTCGGCGTGCTCGAAGGCAGCGACCCGCAGTTGAAGAACGAATACATCGTCATCGGCGCGCACTACGACCATCTCGGACGCGGCGGCGCGGGCAGCCGGGCCGAGCGCGAGGGCGAGATACATCACGGCGCGGACGACAACGCTTCGGGCACGGCGGCTCTCATCGAGCTTGCGCGTCTTTTCTCGCAAGAGCGTGCGCGGATGCGGCGCACGGTTGTCCTTATCGGCTTCGGAGGCGAAGAGGAAGGTCTGATCGGTTCGAGCTGGTACGCAAACAATCCCGTCTTTCCGCTTGATAAAACTGTCGCGATGATAAATCTCGATATGGTCGGGCGTTTGAAAGACGAGCGTTTGATGATCGGCGGCGTTGGCACAGCCGCCGAGTGGCGACAGTTGATCGAAGCCGTCAACAACGAGCTTGAAATAAAGGTCAACGCGGCGGGCGCGTCGGCGCATGCAAGCGTCCGCGAAGGAGCGCCCGTTGTAGTCTCGACAAACGGAAATACAGTTGCGACCGCCACGCCGCGCACGCGCTTTACGCTTGCGCTCAACGAAGATGGTTACGGGCCGAGCGATCATTCATCCTTTTATGCGAAGCGCATCCCCGTCCTCTTTTTCTTCACGGGCACGCACGACGATTATCATCGACCGAGCGACACGGCAGAGCGCGTCAATTACGATGGACTGGCGCGCGTGACGACGTTCGTGCATGAGATCGTTCGTGATTTGCAGAGTAGTGACAAGCGTTTGACCTTAACCGAATCGAAAGCTCCTGCCACGCAGCGCGTGACGGGCTTTCGCGTCTCTCTCGGAACCGTGCCGAGCTATGCGGAATCAAACGACGGCATGCGGCTCGAAGGCGTGCGCGAAGGCTCGCCCGCAGAGAAGGCGGGACTCAAGGCGGGCGACGTGATTGTTCGGCTGGCGGGCCGCGACGTGCGCAACGTCTATGACTATACGAATGCGCTCGCCGAGATGAAGCCTGACGAGCAGTATGAGGTTGAGATTGTGCGCGGCGGCGAGCGTCTCAAGCTAAAGATCACGCCTGCGGCAAGAAGGTAAAACCTGAGAGGAAGGGTTTCGTTTATGTGCGACCAATCAATTTTCGTCGAGAATGAGCCGGATGGACTGCGTCTCGACGAAAGTTGGCTGGTCATGCAGGGCCGTTAATCCTTCTCAGCTTAATCTTGAAAACGCATCAACTTTAGCGCAGAATACAGGCGCTTGGAAGCAGCATACTTTGGACGCGCATTGAGAGTTTGCTGACACACACGCTCCGGCTTTCTCAACGCCACCCTGAACCTCGTCCCTGCAGAATCGACAAGTCTTCAATCCATGATCGGGCAGACCGTCTCACATTACCGCATCCTTAGTCGCATCGGCGAAGGCGGAATGGGAGTCGTCTATCTTGCGGAAGATACGCGGCTGGGCCGACGCGTGGCCGTCAAGTTTCCGCTCACGGGTACGGACGAGAAACAGTATCGCGCGCGCTTTATGCGCGAGGCGCGCGCCGTCTCCGCGCTCAACCATCCAAACATCGCCGCCGTCTATGACTTTGGCGAAACAGAAGACGGCCAACCCTTCATCGTCATGGAGTTGGTCGCGGGCCAGAGTCTCGCCGATCTACTCTCAGAGGGACTAACGCTTGCGCGCGCCGTCGAGATTATTCAGGACGTGGCCGCCGCGCTCGCCGAAGCGCACCGGCGCGGAGTCGTCCACCGCGACATCAAGCCCACAAACGTTCTCGTCAATGAACGCGGCGAGGTTAAAGTGCTCGACTTCGGTCTCGCCAAACAGATTGACGAAGAGACGCTTTCTTCCGCCTCAACGCCTGAAGCGCGCACGAAGGTCTCTCTGCGGACGCGCAGCGACGTTGTCATCGGCACGCCTCTTTATCTTTCGCCCGAACAGGCGCGCGGCGGTCGCATCGATGCGCGCAGCGATCTTTTCGCGCTCGGCGGCCTGCTCTATGAATGTATTGCGGGCCGCCCTCCTTTCTCGGGCGCAAACGTCATCGAGATCGGCGCGCAGGTTCTGCACGTTGACCCGCCGCCGCCCTCGCGCCTTAACCCGCGCGTGCCCATAGAGCTCGACCGCATAACAATAAAGGCGCTCGCCAAAAAACCTGAAGAGAGATATCAAACAGCCGAAGCCTTTATCGCCGCGCTCGAACCCGTCCGCACACGTCTTGCCGGAAGCGAGACGACGCGCACGCGCCGCCTGACGACGCAAACCGACGCTCTGCGTGCGAGCGCTCTGACAACTCTGACCGATACTTTGCGTCGCCCGCGCTTCTCGCCGCTTGCCTTGGTCGCCGTGCTCGTGATCGCGCTTTGCGGCGTGTGGGCCTACGCATATTTTCGTCGTCCGTCGGCGCACGCGCCCGCGCCTGCGGCGCTTCAGTCTTATACGCGCGGAATCGCCGCCATGCGCGACGGGGCTTACTATCGAGCGAGCGCCGATTTTAGCGAAGCCGTCAAACAAGATGAACGCTTTGCGCTGGCACACGCGCGACTTGCAGAGGCGTGGGCCGAGATGGACTTTCTCGACCGCGCCAAAGACAGCATGCTCAGAGCCGCAGCGCTCGTTCCCGACCGAAGCGTGCTGAGCGAGCTGGACGCTCTGTATCTTGATGCGCTCTCGGCCACCGTGCGGCGTGAATTCAAGCCCGCCGTCGAACTCTACGAAAGAATTGCAAGCCTCAATCCACAGCCTTCGGAAGTTCATCTCGATTTGGGTCGCGCCTTCGAACGCAACGACGAGACGGATAAGGCCATCGCAGCCTACACGCAAGCCCTCAACCGCGATACCAACTATCCGGCTGCCTATCTTCGACTCGGTACGCTTCACGGAAGGCGGCAGAACCTGGCCGCGTCGCTCTCTAACTTCGACCGCGCCGAAAAACTCTACGCCGCAGCCGACAACAGCGAAGGCCGCGCCGAAGTCTTTTTCCAACGCGGCTTTGTCCTCAATCAACTTAATAAGTTTGCCGATGCGCGGCGCGACCTCGAACAATCTTTGGAGATTGCGCGCACCTCCGGCAACCAATACCAGCAGGCGCAGGCGCTCATCCAGTTGAGCGCCACCGCGATAGGAGGAGGCGACTTTGCTGCAGCGCAAAGGTATGCAGGCGAGGCCGTCGAGATGGCGCAGCGCGGCGGGATGGACAACCTCGCGGCGCGTGCGCTTGTGCAACTCGGCTCCTCCTTTTATGTTCCGGGCAACTTTGAAGAGGCGGAAAAAAACTACACGCGTGCGCTCGATTTTGCGCGCGAGCGCCGCCTTCGACGTATCGAAGCGCTCGCGCTCTTTATGTTTGGCAGTCTTCGTCTCAGACAAAGCAGGATAGATGAAGGCTTGCGGCTCGTCGAAGAAGCACGCGACTACTACAGTCAAGGCGGCTTTCGTAAAGAGACCGCCACCGCGCTTCTGCTCATCGGGCGCACAAAGCGACAAATGGGCGACTACGCCGCCGCGCGTCAGACTTTCGCGGAACAGCTTCGCCTCGCGGAGCAAACAGGCGACCTCTCGCAGATTGCCGGCGCGCACTACGAATTGGGCGGCATCCTGACCCTGCAGGAAGAGTACCGGGCGGCGCTCGCGCATTTCGATGAAACACGCGCTATCTACAAGTCGCTCAATGCGACCTCGCTTCTCGGTTACAGTCTTCTCAGCCGGGCCGTCGTACTCTGCGAGCTTGGCCGCGACGGTGAAGCGCGCGAGGCGCTCGCACAGGCGACGGCGCTCGCCGACAGCCCCGAGAGCAAGAATAAGGGGCTGCTCTCGCGCATCTATTTTAATCAGGCGCGCGCGGCGCTGATTCAGCGCCAGTTTACGGAGGTGGCCGAGCACGGTCGGCAAGCTCTCGAAGCTTCTCAGCTCAAAGAGACGGTCATCGATGTCAAACGCATGCTCGGACTCTCGAATGCGCACACGGGCAAACACAGCGAGGGGCGGGCGCTGTGCGAAGAGGCTCTTCAGGGCGCACGCGAGACGAATGATCCTGCCATCATCTCTGCGTCTCTTCTGGCGCTGGCCGAAGCTCTCTACGAAGGCGGCGAGATGGAGGGCGCATTAGCCCCCGCCAGCGAAGCGCGCGAGGCTTTTAGGCGCGCCGGACAAATCGCTTCAGAGTGGCGCGCCTCGCTGTTGATGGCGCTCGCACATTGGCGCGCGGGCCGCTCCGATGAAGCGCGCAAGGAAAAAGCGCACAGTGAATCTCTCCTCAAACAACTCGGCGAACGATGGGGCGAAGATGCGTTCGTGAGTTTTACAAAACGCCCCGACGTGCAAAAACTTCAGACGGGGCTTGGCGCAATTTCTGCTGAGCCTCGTTAAGGTCAACACTTTCGCTAACCTCAGTTAAGAAGGAGAAACAGGATATGCCCGAAGATACCCCCATCGTCATCTCTGGAGGCTCTGTCAACATCGACATCGGCGGAGCCGACGATTACACGGAGCAAGGCAAAGGCAAGTTTCACAACGGAATGAAGAAGATCACGCGCGTCCGCATCGTCGCTGACGGAGTCAACTTCGATGAAGTGATAAAAAACGGTAAGGTCACTATCACCGTTGACGTTAATTAAGAGCGCGCGAGCATCGGAATTAAAAACTCGGAGCGGCATTACAATTTGTAATGCCGCTCCGAGTTTTTAATTCCGAAACGCATTTTGTTGAATAGATTTTTTAGTCGCTTCCCATCTCGTAATCATCTTCGCGGCCTGCAAAAAACTTGCGGATAAATTGTTCCTGTTCCGCAGGCGTGAGCGTGTGGAGCGCCTCCATATTTTCGTTGCGCGGAAACTTTTCGTGCCTGTCCGCTCGTTCGAGATAGCCGCGCCGGTAAGCCTCGACGGGTGAGAGCGCGTGCGCGCCCGCAAACTCCATTGGCATGAGAAAGACGTTGTTGTATTCGAGCTCAATGATTGTATAACGATGCTCGGCGCACAACTCTTCGAGACATGCGATGCTAAAGCCAAAGAAGTGTTGAAGCGGTCGGAAATCCTCTTTGAATTTGACGCAAAACTTGATTGGCGGCGGAATCTTCTCATTAATTTCGGCAACGACGAGCGCGGGTCTGTAACGGCTGAGTATGGCATCGAGCACCCAGTAGTCGTAGCTGTCGATGTCGAGACTCAACAGACCGAAATGCTCTTTGACGTGGTAGGCTTCCAGAAGCGGCAAGACGTTTTGCGGGGTCACGAGCAAACGGCACGCATAAACGTCCGGCATCTTTTGATAGAGCCGCGCGAGCTTGGAGAATTTGCGCGCGTCAAACTCAACGCCGAGACCACGCCAGCCTTCAATGAAGAAAGCCAGCGTGTTTGAGCTGACGCGTCCGTCGCCCGCGCCGATATCGACGGCGAATCTGGGAACGTCTCGCGGAAGCAACTCATCAAAATACTTTCTGATAAGCGACTCTTCATTGAGCGATGAAAAGCCGCTTTGCCTAAGCGGCAGCGTCGAGCGTCGGATTTGATAACGAATGTGCCGGTAGAGGCGTTGCGCGGCGTGGAGCTGTGTCATGTTCTTTGGATCGCGGAGCGAAAAGCGTTCCGTCAGGCAGTAATGGCTTTACCCTTGCAACTCTACATTAGATGGCGAACGGGTGCGAACAACGAAGCGCACAACATTTGTGCGTTGCAACGGTCAGAGCATTTTTAGCATCTCTCTTTCGTCCCGTCTCAGTTAATTCGTTGTGCCGCCAAGCTTTTACATTCTTTACTTTGCGGGGCACGACCCCTTTCGTTTATACTCGAAGCCCTTGCTTTGGGGTTTGTCACAACGGTCGAGAAACAATCGGGCAGTTTTATTGACGTGGTTAACAGGCGCGCTAAAACGACGTGTCGGAAGACCTAGTCAGAGACGCGGCTCTTTAATTCCGAAGGTGGTAAAGCTTTATGTTGGAAATTCCGAAGGGCCAGACGACTAAATCGGAGCGCGCCATGCTGCGCAGCCTCCGCGTGTGGATCGCCGCTCTTGCTGTTGCCTGTCTTTTAGTCGGCATCGGCGTGGGCGCGATGCTCGCGGGCCGACAGGCCGTCGCGCAAAACGAAACGAGCGTGGCGCAGATTGCGCGCGCGCCCGAAGCTCTCTCGGCCTCGTTTGCCGAGATTGCGCGCCGGGTGGAGCCGGCGGTCGTCAACATCGACACGATTTCGGCTCCGCAGCTTGCAGACGCGGAAGACGAAGACGACGACGAAAAAGAGACTGGCCCGCAGCAGAACAACAACCCTCTGCTCGATATGCTGCGACGGCGTATGCGCCGGCCCTCGCGCGGAGTCGGGAGCGGCTTTATCGTCGATTCAAAGGGTCTCATCCTGACGAATTACCATGTTGTGCAGGGCGCATCGAAGATTAACGTCCGCTTGCAGTCGGGAGAACTTCTGCGCGGCGAGATTCGCGGTTTTGACGAAGAGACCGATCTGGCAGTCGTCAAGGTCAATGCTTCACGCGAACTGCCTGCGGTCAAGCTCGGCAACTCCGACGACGTGCAGGTCGGCGACTGGGTGCTCGCCATCGGCTCGCCCTTCGGTCTTGAGCAGACCGTCACGGCTGGCATTATCTCGACGCGCGAGCGGCAGACCGACCCGTCGGCGGCCTTTCAAAGATTTCTGCAAACCGATGCGGCCATCAACCGGGGCAATTCCGGCGGCCCGCTCGTCAACATGCGCGGCGAAGTGATTGGAGTCAACTCGCAGATCGCCACTTCGACCGGCGACTATAACGGCATCGGCTTTGCCCTTCCGGCCAACGAAGCGGCCTTTGTCTATCAACAGATCGTGGGCGGCGGCAAAGTGCGTCGCGGCTATCTCGGCATCTTCCTTGAGCCTGTGCGCGCGGAGTTTGCGCGCGTCTATAACATGGCGGAAGCCAAGGGCGCGATTGTGCGCGACGTGGCCGATGCAAACGGCCCTGCGGCCAAAGCCGGCATCCAGACCAACGACATCATCACCGACTTTGGCGGTCGGCCCGTGAGCGACGCGCAAGACCTTATCAACAAGGTCGCTGCAACGGAGGTCGGCAAGGCGGTCGAGGTCGTCTATCTGCGCGAGGTCAACAACAAGCTTGAGCGTCGGACGGCGAGCGTCACGGTCGGCGAGCGGCCCGCGAGTCGCACGCTTCAGGGCGAGCGCACAACGCCCGAAGGCCCGACCAAGCGCAAGACTTCCGACGCGCCCGCCGACAAACCGACGCTTGGTCTTAAGGTAAGCGAGTTGACCGCGCAACTTGCCGTCGAAAAGAATCTCAAAGGCTTGCGCGGCGTTTACGTCACAGACGTTGAGCCGGGCGGGTTGGCCGACGATGCGCGTCTGGATGAAGGCATGGTCATCATGCGCGTCAACCGCGTGCCTGTAGATACGCTCGCAGATTTTCAAAGCATCATCGGCGCGCTCAAGCCCGGCGATGCCGTCGTCATGCACGTCGCCGATTACCAGAACGACCGAATCTTGCGGCGCATCGTGCAGTTTACATTTCAATAGCTCTTAGCGATTAGCTGTTAGCTTTCAGCCGAAAAGGTTGCTGGCTAACAGCTAACAGCTAACAGCTAACAGCTTCCAAATGGCACAAGCTAAAAAAGCCCTTAGCAAAAAGAGCACGCGCGCGTCGAACGCTTCACAACAGACGCGCACAACACCTAAAACTTACAGAAATTATATCGGCGGCGAATGGGTCGCGTCAGAGTCGGGCGAGTGGTTCGAGAACGTCAACCCGGCTGACACGCGCGAAACTGTTGGCCGCTTTGCGCTATCCACGCGCGGCGATATCGAGCGTGCGGTTGCGGCTGCGCGCGAGGCCGCACCGCGCTGGCGCAAGCTGCCTGCGCCGCGTCGCGCAGAGATTCTTTTCCGTCTCGGCGAGATTCTCGTCAAAAATAAGGACGCGTTTGCCTCGGACATGACGCGCGAGATGGGCAAGGTCTTGCGCGAGACGGGCGGCGACGTGCAGGAAGCAATCGACTGCACATACTACACGGCGGGCGAAGGCCGACGGCTTCATGGCTACACCACGCCCGCCGAGATGCCCGACAAGTTTGCGATGTGTGTGCGTCAGCCCGTCGGTTTGTGTGGGTTGATTACGCCCTGGAATTTCCCGATGGCGATTCCATCGTGGAAGCTCATTCCGGCGCTTGTCTGCGGCAACACAGTCGTCATCAAACCGGCTGAAGACACGCCGCTTTCAACCTACAATCTGGTCAAGGCCTGCGAAGAGGCGGGCGTGCCTGCGGGCGTGGTCAACATGGTGACGGGTCACGGACACACGGTGGGCGCGGCGTTGACCGAGCACCCCGCGACGCGGCTGATATCTTTTACAGGCTCGACCGAAGTAGGTCGCATCGTCGCCTCCGCATGCGCCGAGCGCAACGCCATCTGCTCGCTTGAGATGGGCGGCAAAAACGCAATTCTCGTGATGGAGGATGCTGACATCGACCTCGCGGTCGAGGGCGCAATCTGGGGCGCGTTTGGCACTTCGGGTCAAAGATGCACGGCCTCTTCGCGAATCGTCGTTCATAAGAAGGTTTATAAGAAGTTTACGCAGACGCTCGTCGAGCGCGCCCGGAGCTTGCGTGTCGGCAACGGCCTCAATGAAAAAACGGACATGGGGCCGGTCATCAACTCGGACGCAGTACATAAGATTCTCGGCTACGTCGAGGTTGGCGTGCGAGAAGACGGAGCAAAGCTCGCCTGCGGCGGAAATCGTCTTGAGCGCGGCGAGCACGCGCACGGCTACTTTATTTAGCCGACGGTCTTTATT
>CBDUCU010000048.1:0-13177 GCA_965365725.1 uncultured bacterium
CAACAATCTGTAAATTGATTTGTAAATCGCTCGTGATTACAGAGATGCTAAACCATCACACAAAATCATTGGTTTAAGTTGTTGCTCCACGCTTCGCCCGCCGACACACGCACTTCGTTTGTCAGCACAGGTCGCCCGTTTTTTCCGCGCACGACGCGCGTTGCGGGCAGTATTGGTTCGACTTCGATTGAATCGCTTGAGACGGGCGGCAGTTGCGGGGCGCGCACAGGTTGTTCAGCATGCTCGCCCGTGCTTGCTTGGTTTGATTGAAGATCGACGGCGACGTAAGAAGAATCGTATTCGCCCGTTGAGGCAAGCTCTCCGAAATGTTGCTGATGCATATAGCAGGATGCGGCGGGAGCAAGCGCAGGCGTGATGGCGACGCGCTCGCGCGATTTACACGCGGGCGAGGCGATCATCCCCGTCTCCGTGTCGATCTCGACGGTTGTCACGCCTGCGGGACGTGCGAAGCTCTCGCCGCCGAGTTCGGGTCTTAAGTCGATTGCGCCCTGCATAAATTCGACCCATGCGGGAAGCGCGCTCTCCGCGCCGGTTAAGCCTAACTGCTCGTTGTCGTCAAAACCTATCCAGACGACGCAGACGAGATTCGGCGTGTATCCGACAAACCATCCGTCGCGCGATGTGCCGGTCTTTCCGGCGAAGGCCGTGCCCTTCAAAGCGCCGCGCGCTGCGCGCGCCGTGCCTTGCTCAACGACCGATTCGAGCATGTCCGTAATCAGGTAGCTCGTCGTCGGTTTGATGACCTGTTTATCTGAATCCACTACGCGACGCGACGAGGCCGCATCATCAAATTCTGCAAACTGCGTTAAAGCGCTTGGCCGGACGCGCGCCCCACCGTTGGCAAAGGCGGCATAGACGGATGCGACTTCGAGCGGCGTGGCCTCAGTCGTGCCGAGCGCAAGCGATGGATATGCATCGGGGCGCGGCAGACCCAGTCGCTCCGCATAAGACGCGACGCGCGAGAGTCCTGTGCGGATGGCCGTCTCAACCGTGACGACGTTTAATGAGCGGACGAGTCCTGTCCGCAGCGTGACATCGCGCATCGAGTATGCGCCGCCGTAATTAGCAGGCTTGTACGTCGAGCGCAGATCGTAACTGAATTCGCGCGGCGCATCGAGCGAGGTGGAAAGCGGGGAGATGCCGCTTTCAATCGCCGCCGCATAGACAACGGGCTTAAAGACCGAGCCGGGCTGACGACGCGCGTCGGTCGCGCGGTTGAGCTGCGATGCGGCGTAAGACGAGCCGCCGACCATCGCAAGCACATTGCCCGTGTGCGGGTCGAGCGCGACGAGCGCGGCTTCGGGTTTGCGCTTGCCCTTGAAAACCTTTTCGAGTCGTTCGAGTTGTTGGTGAACAGAATCTTCCGCGAGTTTTTGCAATTCAAGATCGATGGTCGTCTGAACGCGCGCGTGCGATGCGTCGCCTTCGCTCGTATTGTCAAGACGAGAATCGACGAGGCGATTGACGTAATCGATAAAATGCGGCGCGGTCGCATCTCTTTGATCGGCGGGGACGACGGCGACGGGTTCGGCTGAAGCTGCGGCGGCCTCTTTGTCTGTAATCTGCCCGTCGCGCAGCATCGCTTCGATGACCGTGTTGCGGCGTGCGCGCGCTCTCTCGGGCTGACGGTCGGGCGCGTAGCGTCCGGGACTTTGAATCATCCCGGCGATGGTTGCGGCCTCCGCCAGCGAGAGGTCATTGAGCTCTTTGCCGAAATAGACACGCGCCGCCTGTCCGACTCCGCGCACGGCGACGCTTCCGCGCTGGCCGAGATAAATCTCGTTGCAATAGAGCGCGAGAATGTCCTGCTTTGAAAGCCTTCTTTCAAGCGCCGTTGCCAGCACGGCTTCGTTTACTTTGCGTCGGAGCGTGCGCTCCGGCGTGAGATATGTGTTCTTGACGAGCTGTTGCGTGATGGTCGAGCCGCCCTGTTTTAAGTCCTGACCGGAATCGCCCCAACTGAGCGCGGCGCGCACAACGCCCCACGCGTCAACGCCGCTATGCTCGAAGAAGCGTCGGTCTTCTATGGCAAGCACGGCCTTGACAAGCACGGGCGGCAAATCTTCATAAACGAGCGCGGGCCGCTCCGCCGTCTTCATCGAAGCGTCTTGCGAAAGCGGCTCCGGCTCAAGCGTAAAAGAATCTATCTCGGCTCCGTCGCCGCGAATTTTTCCGATGCGTTCTCGACGCTCGAACTCGACGCGCACCGCGTCGAACGCGCTTCCCGCCCCCGTCATGGACGAGCGACGCGGCTCGATCTCGATAAAGTTTTCGCCTTCCGTGAAGCGTCCGCTCCAGACCGCGCTCGCCTTGCCCTCGCCCGCTTCGACATATCCCGCGCGTCTCAACATCCCGACAAGACGCTCGCGCCCGATGCCCTGCCCTTTCCGAAGCGTGCGCGGCGCGGCATACAACCCCGCGCGGCTCGTCAAATAGCCGTGCGCGAGTCGTTCGTCAATCAATTTTGAATATGAAGTGTGGAGATAAACAAACGCGACCAGCCCCGTGCAGAGGATTGCGATAAACGAGATGCCGATGATGTTCAGTATGAGACGACGTTTGTCGGCGCGGCGTGCGCGCTCGCGTGCCTGTGCGAGCGCCGTTCGTTTGAGGCGTGGCAGCCGACGCTTTTCACGGATTGATGTGATTTCGATTGCCATGCCCGCTTACCTCTTCGAGACAACACTAATCCCTCAAGTCGCAACGCAAGTGGCGCGACCTCTGAGCTCTGACACTTCCTCTTTTGTTCTGGAATTAAACTACTAATCGACGCTGAATTCTTGTCTTCACGCTCATTCGCGTGCAAGGTCTGCAACTGCATCAGACTGTTGGCCCGGCCCGCTCTCCGGCCACTGCGTGACAACGGCGGTCGAGATCGCCAGTGTGATCAGGATCATGATGATTGCAGCCAGTTCGGCAAAGCTGTTGGCTAGATGCTTCATTGAATTGTCCCCCTTGCAGGCGGATTTACTTCTTTCTGCAGCCCCCTTGTGCAAGGACTATGCCGACTGCAATCAACACCGTCCCGGTCACACGCTATCGATACTTAAACTGCGACTGTGAAAGAGTTAGAAGTCTGAGATGTTCGAGAAGACAATTTCCCTTGAACGACAGGAGTGAGGATGCGGCTTCTTTTCATACAACATTCAAACCGCGCGAAGGCAAAACTTCGTCTGGAAATAAGTCAGCCCATGTGCCATAGCTCAGGCTTGTCTGGTGCGGTTGCGGCGGAAGCTTAGCCAGCGCGTCGAGGTCGCCTCTTCTGGTGCTGGCGCGATGAGTTCGAGTATTGATGGCAGGGCTTCGCGCGCAGCCTCTTCTCCGGCGGCGAGCAGATCATCGGCGCGGCCCATCTCGTCCCAACGTATGTGGCCGACGCGCGGGCTGATGCACACGTCTGCAAGCTGTCTTTGATGCGTGGTGGCAGTACGTTGGACAAGTAGCAGAGATTGAAAGAGAACGCCGACGGCGGAGGTTGGCGAGCCGGCAAACTTTGCTCCTTCGGAATTGACATCGACGGCAATGAGCAGCTCAGCGCCGAGCGAGCGTGCGACCGATGAAGGAAGGTTTGCGACGAGTCCGCCGTCAACCAACTGTCGGCCCTGCTCGTCTGTGACGGGCACATACCAACCCGGCACGGCGCAGCTTGCGCGGATGGCAAAGGCTATATCGCCCTCGTCGCGCATGACGACCGGCGCGCCCGAATGCAAATCCGTAGCGACCGCCGCAAACGGAATCTTCAACTCTTCAAAACGTGCGACGGGAAAACGCGCCCGGATGTAATCCTCCATCCGCGCGTTTGTCTGCACGCCGAGACGCGACAAAGTCATCCGTCCAAAATCGCGCCAGCGAAGCGTGCGCCCCAACTCGACCAATTCATCAATCGACATTCCCGACGCAAACGCTCCGCCCACAAGCGCACCAGCCGATGTTCCCGCAACGCAGTCGACGTGAATCCCATGCTCATGCAAAACCTTGAGCACGCCGACGTGCGCCACGCCGCGCGCCGCGCCGCCCGAAAGCGCGAGACCTAAGCGCGGTCTTTTGTGTTTGGCGTTTGCACTTCTTCGCCACATAAAAGGTTCGCCCGGTCGCCCCCTTCAATTAATCGGCTCTACGAGATGCGCTCGGTTCTTCGGTGCATCGTAGCTCTCGATCCAAAACTCGACCGTCTTCTCTATCTTCCCACCGACTATCGTGAAGAATGAGATTGCTCTTGCCGCCTGAACTCCGTCAGTCACAGAGACATCGGTGACGGCCTCTCTGTCGTTGCAGATCATCTTGTTGATTGTAAACTGCCAACGGCCATGCGCCGGATACTCCTCGTTCATCGCCGCGAAGTTATCTCGGCCTCTGATCCTCTCGTTGGATTGCGGCCATTCAAGAACGAAATCGTCGCTGAGCACCGTCCCGACCGAGCGAAAATCGTTCGACTTCATCAGCTCCCAAAACCTCTCGACAACTTCAACTGCGCGATCACTCATATCAACTATTCTTGAGGACGGCCAACATTCATTTAGTTCAGCACTACGATCTCGGCGGCGGAGCGCGCGTCGTCAAGGAATTCGTCGAGGTCGGAGCCGACTTTGTTTTCGCGCAATTCTGCTTCAACCTGCGCGTAGACTTTTTCAAGCTCGGGGACGATGCCGCCGGGCGACATTTGTCGGCGGCGCGGTCGCCACACATCGCGGTAGTAGTCTGCAACCTCCTGCGCGGTGACGACCGTAAAGGCGCGGAAGCGGAACGAGATGTATTTGTCGATGGCGACTCTCTGGCGGACGATCTCTCTTAACTGTTCGGAATTTTCTCCCAAGCCCACACGCGCGAGCCTTCGGTAAAACTGTTCGGGCGGAAATCGTTCGATCAGCTTTTTTAGCTCCTCCTGAATCTCGCTCTCTTTGGGCTGGATGGTCGGGAGCTTTTCGGCCTCTTGCGAGATGAGACGCTGGTCGATGACGAGTTGAAGCGCGCGCTGCAAATCCTCCTGACGCGGGTTGTCGAGCGCCGCGTCGGGTTCAAGCGCAAGCTGCCAGAGCAGGTCTGTATGCGTGATCAATTCGCGCCCGTTGATGACGGCCACCATTCTGTCAACAACCTCTTGACCGTGCGCAACAGCAGGTAAAAGTAAAAAGGCAAAAGGTAGAAGTAGCGCGGAGAAATACCTGAGCCGCAGAGAACGATAAATGTTTATTGAAGCTTTTGCCTTCGACACTTTGGCCGCCCGCCTTTTTGATTTTGCAAGGATTGTAGCAGCGACGAGCGTCGGAGTTGTAGCCTGCGTCGCACGCTTCTCTGCCAGATGAGACAAATAGGCTCAAGGTTGGCTCTGATTATTGGCGGGGTTTGGCAGCGGCGGCGGCGGCAGCAGGTCGTTTTAGACGGGCAAGCTGTTCTGCATCAATTCGTCGAGATAAGCCAACAGCTCGTCCGCGTTCATCGATTTTGCATCTTCGGGGCAAGGACTTTCTGCAATGTTGCGTCCATTTGTGAGCAGATGATTGATTGTCTTTTTGAGGAGCGCAAAGTTGAGCGGTTTTGTCAGATAGTCGTCGCAGCCGACGGCGCACGCGGCGCGCAAGTGGATTTCGCGGCTGTGGCCCGTACAGACCACAATGGGAACTTGTCGCATCTCGCCCATCTCGCGCATGCGATAGATAGCCGACAGTCCGTCGAGTCCGGGCATGCTCAAATCCATCAGCACGAGGTCGGGCTGCTCGCTTTTGACCGTCTCTAAAGCCTGGCGGCCGTCCATCGCCTCCTTGACTTTGTAGCCCTCATGCCGCAGCCATGTCGCAATCATCTGCCGACTGTCGTCCACATCATCAACGACAAGGATGGTTGGCGGCTCATTGTCTCGGCCCATCAGGAGAGTCCTTTCTTCAAACAAGTGAGGCAAGGAAGACCGGCAAACCTTCAGGCCGAAGTCTATGAGCGAGGCTGACGGACTGTCAACGAATTTTTCAGAAGGTCTGTCCGAAACGGAAATGTACCTGCGTGCGGCGCAGGCGATGGATGGCCGGGATGCCGCTCGCCTGCGGGATGAGAAACTCCGCCGGGTTGAGTACGTAGCCGTAATCGACGGCGAGCGGGCCGAATGGAGTTTTGACGCGAAGCCCCAGACCGACCGTGTGCGTCCAGACGGCGCAGGCGTTCTGCGCAAACGGGTCGGAAGCATTTGGCTGACACTTTCTAAAAATGTCTCCGGCGCTGCGAAAGACGTTGCCGCCGTCGTAGAAGGGCACGGCCTGTATGTTGCGCGTCAGCCCGACGCGAGCTTCCAAGTTGACGACCGCCAAAGCGTTTCCGCCGATGGGAATGCTGAAGGGATTCAAAGGCACTTCCTCGCCCTTCTCGTTAAAGAAGCGCCCGCATGCACCGGGCACTTGGCGGAAAAAGCATTCGGGAGCGACGACACGCGGCCCTGCTTCCTCAAAACCGAAGCCGCGCAGGGTCGTCGAGCCGCCCGAAAAGAATCGCTCGCTGATGGGAAGCCGCCTGTCTGTGTCGTCAATCACTCCGTCGTCGTTGCGGTCGGACGGATTAAAGATGCGCGCCATGCCAAACTGCACGCGCGCGGCGAGGACGGTTTCGCGCACGCGATTCATCTTGTAATAGCGGCTGTAATTGGCAAGCAGTTTTGAGAACGAAAGGTTGCCGCCGAGCGCTTTGAGCGCGAGCGCGTAATCGACCGTTAAAAGATCGCCGCGCGAAGGATCAAACTGCCGGTCGCGCGTGTCGCGCGCAAAGGCCGCGCCGAAGCGCGAGAGACGCACGACCTGATCGGGCCTGAGTTGCGGAGCTAAGAGAAGACTTCCGATGTTGAAGAGTCGCACGTCTTCATAGTTGTAACGCAGAAAGAGCGTGCTTCGTTTGCGTATCTCTCCGCGACGGCCCGTCTCAAGCTCAATGTCGCGCTGCGTCTCGATGTTGAATTGAAAGCGGTTGATCGAAGGCTCTTTGACGCTTCTGCCAAACTCGTCAATAAGCATCCCTTCCTGATCGAACCTTTGAACTATCCCCTGGCTGCCGCGATCAAGCGTGGAGCGGAAAAATCGCGTCACGCTCGTATCACGCGTGTACTGCAAGGAAGCCGTCAGCGGCGAGAACTCTTTTTTGTTGTAGCGACGAAAGCGCGGGTCGAAATATTCAAGCCGGACTAATTGCTGGCGGCGACTCGCCCGCGTGCGAAGCGCGCCCTGCCGCAGCTCGCCGAAAAGATTGCTGTTGCGTATCTCGAACAGTCCGAGCGGGCCGTTGTCTGTGGAGAAGCCCCCGCCGTAATCCATGACGATTCGCTTGCGCTCTTCAACGTCGATGATAATGTCGCGCAAGGGAAAGCCCGACGCATTCTTGCCTGCCTCTTCCGAACGGATGACGACTTGCCGGAAAGCGTCGCCGGTCTGCCCGACCAGTGCGCGCTCGCTCTCAACCAGATCGTCTGCGCGAAGAACTTCGCCCTCGCGCAAAGTGATCGCATCGAGCACGGCCTCTTTTTTTGTGTTGACGAGGCCGTTGACATAGATGCGATTGATAAAGACTTTCTCCGATTCTTTAACCGAATAGATGAGACGCACCTGCTCGTCGCCGCTTGCCGAACGCGGAAGCTCGACAACCGACACTCCGATATCCGCTTCAACGTATCCCTGTCGCGCATAGAAAGCACGGATGCGCTCGCCGTCTGTTCGCGCCTGTGCGCGCGAGTAAGCTCCGCCTTCGATCAGGCAAACTTCTTCGGGCAATGGATCGCGCGGGCAGCGTTCGTCTTTCAGCTCTTTCGCGGTGAAGATTTGATTGCCGCGCACCTCGATGCCCGCAACGCGCGTCAAAGGCCCTTCGGCCACCTGAAAAGTGATGATGAGGCTTTCGCCTTCGAGCGAAACGCCCTGCAGGACATTGACTTCGGCCTTGCGATAACCCATGTCGGCCATGCGCGCGCGTATTGTGCTCGCGTCCTGTTCAAGCGCGTCTTCGCTTGTGTAGCCGCGCCCGTAGCCGAGAAGCGGAATGATGCCGAGCACGTTGGCTTCGCGGCTGCGCAAAGTCTCTTTGATGTCTTCGATGTCGACTTCGGAGAGGCGGTCAGTGCCTGTGATGCGTATGTCGGTGAGCTTGAAGCGACGACCGCGCGCGACCTCGTAAGCGATTCCGATCTGACGGTCGGTTAGCTCTTCCGGGTTCATTTCGAGACAGATGTCGATCTCGACTTCACGGTCTGCCTGTTGACCGTTGGGAACAGAGTTAAGCGAGCCGTTCATAAGCGGCGGGACGACCGTGCAGACCGCTTTTACTTCAGCGAAGAAATATCCGTCTTCCTGAAGGCGATTGCGCAAACGCCGCTCGCCCTCGACGATTGCCGAATAATCGACGCTGCCCTCGCGCAGTACAGGCAGAAGCTCGCGCTGACGTTTTTCGCTCAGCTCAAGACCGTTGACGCGGACGCTGACGGCAGGGCCGACCGCGCCCGCAAGCGACACCGAAATGCGGTTGCGCTCTGAATCGAGCGTGACTTCAGGCTCGTCGATGCGCGGCGCAAGGCGGCCTTCGGCGATGATGGCCTGACGGATGCGCGCCACATCCTGCCCGAGCGCCTCGCGCGTAAACGGCGCGTTGGGTTGCAGCTTCAACTCTGCGCGCACGCGCGACTCATCAAAGCCTGTGATCCGGATAGCAAAATTTTCAACAAGCGTCGGCGGCCCCGGCTCGATGTTGAAGGCGACGGTGGCGCGCGTGCGCGTCTCGTCAAGACGCTGCGCGTATTCCACAGACGCACGATAAAAACCCCGGTCGCGCAGATAAACTTGGATGGCATCAGCGCTTGCACGCAAGGCCTGCTCCGTGATGCGCTTGCCCGGCTCAAGCAGAGAGAGACGCGACCGCAGCTCGTCCTCTGTCACTTCGGTGCCTTCGGTCACGCCGACCTCAAAGGCGACGCTCCCGACGACGACCTGCGGTCGAATGTAAAACTTAATTGCCACACGCGGTCGCCCATCTTCGCCCACAGGCGGCGGCGCATCGACAGCCTCGACGCGCGCGTTTGCCACGCGCCCCGTCCCGTACAGCTCGATAAGAGACTCGCGCACCTGCACCGCAGAGAAACGCGCGCCTGCTGCAACACGCAAGCGCCCGCGCAGTTCGGCCAGGGCCGAGGGGTCAGGCGCAGCCTCTTCAACAATTACCTCTACGCTCGCCACCGTCCGCCCCTCGTACTTACTCAAGTCAACCGCCGACGCGCCGCCCATGCGCGGCTCATCGGCGCGCACGTCAAACGCTGCTGCGCACGCGAGAAGAAGAATGATGAAGGTGGCGCGTTGGATATTCACAATCAGAAGTCAGAAATCAGAAGTCAGAAGTCAGAGGATTAAGAAGGCGCGTGTTGCCTTTATTCTGTCTTCTGACTTCCGACTTCTCTATTTAGTATCTTTTTCTAAACCGCACCTCGAAGCTGAAATCGTTGTTCTGTGTCCGCAGAGTGTTCTGCGAGCCTTGCTGGTATTGCGCGACAAACGAGAGACGGTCTGAGACGCGATACTCAAGCGCGAGCACCTGATTTGGCTCGCCCGTCACGTTGGTCGAAAAAGTGACGGAGAGATTGCGGTTGACCTGTCGCCCAACCGTCAGACGCGCGGTCGGGCTTGCGCCGCCGCGCCCGACGATAAGCGGGTCGATCTCAAAACGGTTGAGTCCGAACAGACGGTCAGTCGCGCGTCGGACGGGCGCGTTGATCAGGCTTTCGGTCAAAAGACTCGTCGCCGTGCCGACACCCGATTGGCCGAGAATCGACGCGCTCTGATCGCCCGATGAAAGATTGCCCGTCGTAATCAGAGAAACAACGTCGGCCTGCGGCAAAGGCGGATCGGAACGCAAAGTGATTTGCAATTGCGAGAGCGGCCCCGAAGGCGAAGCCGTAATGCGATAGCCGCGCACTTCGCCTTCGGCGACGATGTTGAGGACGGGGTCTGCGTCGCGGCGCGGCGGAAGATCGATGATGGCGCGTTGAATCTCAAAACGGTTGTTGCGGAAATTCAACTGGCCGCGCGTCGCCGTGATGCGGCCAGAGATGACGGGGTCGTCTGCCGGGCCGCGCGCGCGCACAGAGACCGAGCCGACGAGATCGCCCAGATTGTTTCTGACGACGAGCGCGTCGCGCCCTTCAATCTGAAGATCGAGCGTCGTTTGTCCGAGCGCGCCAGAACCGGCGATGCCTTCTTCGATGGTCAGATCGCGCCGGCGGTCGAGCAGATCAGCAAGGTCTATGTCTTCGGTATATTCGGCGCGGCGGACGCTGACCAGGCCTTCGACAATCTGCCCCTCTTCGAGCGAGCCGCGAATCTCAATGTCGGCATCAGCCGTTGTGCGAAAGTCTTGCGGGAAAGGAACGGTCACGCCTTCGCCGCGCACTCCGAAGCGAAATTGCGCGGGGCGAAAGCCAGCGAGCAACGCGCCGCCGGAAATAGAGACGCGCCCGCCGCCCAGGCGACCTGTAAAAGTCTCAATCTGTGCCTGATCCGCGTTGAAACGAATGCGCGCGTTGATGGCGCTCACCTGCAACCGCTCGTCGCCGATGAGCGTGGCAAGCGACCCTCCGGCGACCTCAGCCGTGCCCGTAATGTTCGGGTCTTCAAAGCTCCCGCCGACGCGCACGCCGACGCGCGCCGCGCCGCCCAGAAAAGTGTTTGGCGACAGACGGACGACGCGCAAATTAAGGCTGCCGTTGACCTCGAAATTCTGCCGGCCACCTGCGCCCAAAGCAGCCGTCCCGCCAAAGAGAATGTCCGTGCCCGGCCCCGTAAAGCGCGTCCGCTCAAACGTCACCTCGTTTGTGCGGAAGAGAACGACGAGCGGATTCTCCGCCGTCAGTTGCACGTCTTCGACGACGACCGACAATTCGGAAAACTCCGCGCGTCCCTGAAGGCCGCCGAGCGAGAAGTTGCCCTCTTCGTCAAAGAGATTGCCGGTCGCGCGCAAAGTGCCTGTTGCGCGCCCCGTCACGCGCACGCTTTGTTGCGGCAGAAGCGTCGCAAAAAGCTGCGTCAAATCCGCGCCCGTCAGAGTCGTCTCAACAGTCGTTGCCAGCTCGTCGCTTGCCAAATCAACGACGGCGCGAACAGTCTGCGGCGCGCCGAGAAGTCCTGTCGTAAATTCAAGCGTAAACTTGTTGTCGGCCGTCGTGCGACCAACGAGAGAGAGTTCGCCTGCGGGCTGACCGTTGACGGAGACGTTTGTGCCGCGTGCATCCAGCTCGACGCGATAGCTGCGCTGATCGAGCAGATTGCCTGAAGCGTTGGCCGTAAAATCAGCCGTACCCTCAAGACGCGGCAACTGCCGACCGCCGCCGAAAAGACGCGCCATCAATTCAAGACTGACGCGCTCGCCGCGCGCGCGCAGATCAAACGTCTGATTCTCTGCGTCGAGATTTACTTTGCCGGTGGCGTTAATCAACCCGGCGGGAAAACGCACGCTCAAATTTTCAAGATTGACGCTCGTACCCTCAAACGTCGCGCGCACGGCAATCTCTTCGTAACGCTCGCCGCCGAGATTGCCCGCCGCGCCGCGCAGGTCTGCGCTGCCGCTCATCGCACCGGGCAACCCCGTCACGCTCAAACGCCCTGAGAGCGGCCCCATCGCTGCAACCGTGTCCGCATTAAAAAGACTCTTGCCCGCACCTGTATCTTCATCATCGTCTGAAGGGCTTGAGGGCGCGAGCGCGGCGAGAAAGTTTCCGGCATTCGCATTGTCGAGCGTCGCATCGAGCGTGATGTTGTTTTCGCCCGTGCGCGGGATGACGGCGGCAAAGCGTATGCCTCCGCCGTCAGGCTCGTTCAACTCGCCGTCGTTGATGCGCGTCTCCGCTGCATTCGACTCGATGTTAGCGGCAATCGAACCGAGCGTGCGACCACGCACGTTGAGCGACGCAAGCTCGACCCGACCATTGACGAGCGGAGCATCGAAGTCGCCGCGAAGCGTCCCGTTGAATTTGAGATTGCCCGCCATCTCAACGCCAAAGCGCGCAAGCTGTTCTTCGAGCGTGGGCGCAAGCCCCGTCGCAATGACAACGCGCTGCAACTCAGCCGCGTCTGTCGAATTGACGTTTAAGGTCAAATCAGACCCGCCCTCAAACGAAAACTGACCCGTCGCATTTAGCTCGGTCGCACCCGCGCGAAGACTCCCGCGCTCAACGCGAAAGAGTCCCCGATCTGCTAAAAGGGCCACCTCGCCCGTCAAAGGCGTGCGACCCGACGCTTCTCTTCCCGTCTCGCCCTCAAAACGTGCGTTGAGACTGCCCGACGCGGCCTTGTAATTCATACCCGGAAAACGCAGATCAACGTCGCCGGTTGCCGCGCCCGTCAAAGGCACAACGTTGCTTGAGAGCGTTGCCACGAGTCCGCCAACGTCAACGCCTTCAAACCCTGCCGTGATGCGCGACGAGCCGCCGCGTGCGAGCGCAAACTGTGCATCGCCGCGCGCGCGCCCGTTAAAAATTTCCGCCGTAAAATTATTGAGCTGCGCCGTTGAGTTGGTTGCGGTCAGGTCTCCGCGCACAGCGCCGAGTTTCATCTGACCGAGCACGCCGCCGCCCAAAGAGAGGTCTGCGCTTGCGCGATACCGACCGCTCGGCTCAAGCGCAAATCGAGGGCGGCCAAGTCTTACATTCTCGACGCGGTCTGTGCCGGCAAGTGCGACCGCGCCGATGTTGACGTCGTTTGTCGTCCCTTCAATCGCGCCCGACGGCGCAACCGAAAGACGCACGCCCGCGATATTGATGTTGCCCGTGCGTGCCTGCGATGCGGAGAGTCCGCCCACGCGAACCTGTTCGATTTGTATGGCGGCTGATTCGTCAGCGTTGACGGTCGCGTCAATCCCGCTCGCCCTCACGTCCGACAGGGCCGCCCCTTGTGCACGAACCGTTGCGACGCTCGCGCTTTCCACAGACGCATCGATGCGCCCGTTCTCTTCGCGGCTAAAGCGAATCCCTGAAGCGCGTATGCCGCTCGTCGCTGTATCGCCCGAAGTCAATCCGCCTGCGGTTGCCGCAGCCGCCCTGCCTTCAATGCGGCCTTCACGATATTCAGCCGACGCGTCGCTCATCATCAGCGCCGCAACGCTCGTCTGTCCGCTCCGAAGTGCGGCTGCACGCAAATCTCCAAGCCATCGAAAA
>CBDUCU010000049.1:0-13159 GCA_965365725.1 uncultured bacterium
GGGTGGAAGGTTAAGTAATAACCCCCCGCCGGGACTCGGCTGAAGCGATAGCGGCCGTCAGGGTCGGTCATTGTATAGTTGACACGCGCCCGCGCCTGATTTTCAAGGAAGACGACCACCCTTTCAATGGGGTTCCGACTCTGGTTATAGACGATGCCCTCAATTTCGTAGAGCGTCTGTGCGTGAGCGACCCCGCCGATAGATAAGAGGAGCAGCAGACAACCGCCGAAGAGAAATTGTGCTAATGATTTCATCAAGAGTGCATGACTGCGGCGGTTCAGACCGTCGCCTTTTTCGCTAACCGGCGGACGCATATTAAACCTAAAGCAACCGACGGGTAAATAGAGAGCGTCTTTCAGAGCTCACGCCTCGATGCCGCGCCTACCGAAAAACTGTTTAAGCGCGGGATAAACGTCTTCCTTGTCGTCGATGCGCACGCCGATAAAACGCTCGCTGTTCTTCAGCCGGTCGTTGAAGATCGAAAGTAGTGCGCCCGAAGATCGGCGGTAACCGGCTGCGCCCTCTTCGCCGATCTCTCCGTAACCGAATAGGTTGCAGGTCTGAATCAATTCATCTGCAAGCCGGACGGCCTCTTCGTTGTCGGAGTAGTAGTTGTCGCCGTCCGAGAAGTGAAAGGGATAGACGTTCCAATCCGAGGGGCGGAAGCGTTCGCGGATGATGTCGAGCGCGAGCTGATAAGCTGAGGAGACGACCGTGCCGCCCGATTCGCCCTGCGTGAAAAACTGTTCTTCGGTGACTTCGCGCGCTTCCGTGTGATGAGAGATAAAGACGATCTCGACATTGTCATACTTGGTTCTTAAAAATCTCACCATCCAAAAGAAGAACGAGCGCGCGATATATTTTTTGAAATCTCCCATCGAGCCGGAAACGTCCATCAAAGCGAGGACGACGGCGTTTGATTCAAAGCGATTGTCTTCCTCCCAAGTCTTAAAGCGGAGGTCGTCCTTTTTAAGATTGCCGAAGCGTGCACGCCCATGCTCGCGCGCGTTGCGGCGGATGTTTTCGAGAATCATCCGACGCTTGTCGAGATTTGCCATCACGCCCGTGCGTCGGATTTCAGTAAAGCGCGTGGTGCGCGCGCGCACCGTTTGTTTGGCCTTCTCTTCAAGGAAAGGAAGTTGCAGGTCTTCAAAGATCATCGCAGCCAGTTCGTCTATATCAACTTCGGCTTCGTAATACTCGCCGCCTGCGTCCTGTCCGGCTTGGCCTGCGCCCTGACTCTGGCCGGGTCGCCCTTCGCGCGCAATGACATCGCCGGTCCTGGTCTTTCCATCGCCCGTGCCGACGTGTTTGCGTTTGCGATAGTCAAAGCGAAACTTGTATTCATCGAGCGAGCGGACGGGAACTTTGACGGTGCGCCGTCCGTCGGAAAGAATGATCGATTCGTTTGAGACGATGGAGCCGAGATTTTTGCGTATCGCTTCTTTGACGCGCTCTTTGTGCCGCTCCTGATCGATGATGCCTTTGCGCTGCAAAGACCAGTCGTTGCGCTGGATTGTTCCTGAGATAAAATCGTTCGTCATCGAAATTTACTCTGACCAATTACTAACGCCCGCGCCTTTCGAGTTGAAAAGCGCGGGCGCGTTGGTTTCGGCTGACGGCTCGCCCGAGCGTCTGCGTCAGCGCGACAGAAGCGTGCCGACGTAAGTGAGCAGCTCGTTGGCGCAGACCGGGCAGTAGCCGTGCTCTTTGATGAGACGGTCAACGACTTCGTTGATGCGCCGGAGCTGATCCGGGTCGGGCGTTTTGGTCGAAGTCGTAATTTTTACAACGTCCTTGAGGTCGGCGAAGATTTTCTTTTCAATCGCCTCTTTGAGACGCTCGTGCGAGTTGTATTCAAACTGCCGACCTTTCCGCGCATACGACGAGATGCGGATGAGAATCTCCTGACGGAAGGTGTTCTTGGCATTCTCGCTGATTCCGATCTGCTCTTCGATTGAGCGCATGAGCTGCTCGTCAGGCTCAATCTCTTCTTCTGTAATCGGGTCTTTGAGACGCTCCTTGTTGCAGTAAGCTTCGACGTTGTCGAGATAGTTGTTGCAGATGGTGCGCGCCATCTCCTCGAACGAGTAGACGAAGGCGCGCTGGACCTCGATCTTCGCCATCTCGTCATACTCCTTGCGCGCCGCCGAGATGAGGTTGAGGTAGCGCTCGCGCTGCTCGGCGTTGATGCCCGTGTGCTGCTCAAACCCGCTCTTGATCGTGCGCAGAGCGTCGATGGGGTTGATGCACGTCACTCCGTCGCGCACCAAAGCCGATGAGAGACGGTTGATGATGTAGCGCGGAGAGATGCCGTCCATGCCCTCGCGCACGGTCTCTTCTTTTAGCTCGCGTACGTCTTTTGACTTGTAGCCTTCAACGTCTTCGCCGTCGTAGAGCTTCATCTTTTTGACGACATCGACGCTCGCGCGCTTTGGCTCTTCAAGCCGCGTCATGACGGCAAACATCGCCGCGACCTTCAAAGTATTCGGCGCGATGTGGACGTTTCTTAAAATCTCCGACTGTTTTAAGAGCTTGTCGTAGATGCGCTCTTCCTGCGAGACGCGCAAATTGTAAGGAACTTTGACGAGGATGATGCGGTCTTGCAGAGCTTCGGATTTTTTGTTTCCGGCAAAGGTAACGTACTCGTTTTCGTTCGTGTGCGAGACGATGACCTCGTCGGCGTAGATCATTGCAAAGCGACCCGTCTTGATCGACTGCTCTTGCGAGAGCGTGAGCAAGTTATACAAAAACTTCTCATCGCATTTGAGCATCTCGATAAATTCCATCAGCCCGCGATTGGCGATGTTTAGTTCGCCGTCGAAGCGATAGGCGCGCGGGTCTGATTCAACGCCCACCTCGCCGATGGTCGAGAGATCAATCGAGCCGGTCAGCTCAGTGATGTCTTGAGATTTCGGATCGGAAGGACTAAACGTGCCGATGCCGACGCGGTTCTTTTCCGAGAAGGAGACGCGCTGAACGAGCACGTCTTCGTGTCGCCCGCCGTAGGTGTGCTCGAGCGCGTAACGGCATTGCGGGCAGAGGTCGCCTTCGATGTAGATGCCGTAATGTTTTTCGATCTCGGGCCGGAGTTCCTGCGGGATGAGATGGAGCGGCTCTTCGTGCATCGGACAGTCTTTGATTGCATAGACTGCGCCCGCTTCGGTGCGCGTCCACTCTTCAAGACCGCGTTTGAGCATCGAGACGATGGTTGATTTTCCGCCGCCGACAGGCCCCATCAACAGCAGAATTCTTTTGCGCACTTCAAGACGCTGCGCGGCAGATTTGAAATATTCAACGATGCGCGCAACCGGCTCTTCGATGCCGTATAGCTCGGAGGCGAAGAAGTTGTAGCGGGCCACTTCGTCGCGCGTGCCTTCGTGGAGTTTTTCGATGCCGGCGGCATGCACCATGCCGTTGATGCGCGCGTGCGAAAGCTCCGCGATGCGTGGATTTTGCGCGACCAGCTCGAAGTAGTCGCGAAAAGTTCCCTCCCATTTCAGGGCTTCGTGCTCGCGTCGCAGGCGTTCGAGCTGTTCGCTGATGTTGAATTTATGGTTGCCATCCTTCTCTTCGTGCATAGCCTTCTCTTAAAACCTCTCAGTCGGCTGTTGCGCTTTGGTATTGGACGGCGTGGGGACGAGTCACGCCCTGCTTGTTGGAAAGCGGCACGCAAATCAGCAAGCAAACGGCGAAGTAAATTTGGCGGTTCGCTCTTTTGTGCGTCGCTTCCGGGTTGGTCTCGATGCGGTGGGGACGCGAGCGCAAAAAGCGCCCCCGCGCCTTCGATGCCTTTCCAACCGTTCAATGAGCTTCGGGGAAAGTCGCCTCATCGCAAAGGGGCGATCCAGCGCGCCCGCATCATCTGTTGCGGCAAGTATAGCACAGCCAAAGGGGCTACAAGTCAACGCTTATTTTTCATCGACGGCGAGCATCACGCGCGGTCGCAACAACCCTTGCGCGGAATCGTACACGCCGATGCCTATCAATTCACCGCTCGCGTCAAGCAAGCGAACAGGGCCGTCTTCAACGACGCTTTCAGACGCGCTGCCAGCGCGAATGGCAGCGCCGTTACGCACCCGTTTCGCCTCCGCGTCGCTTAGATGCACGGCGACCATATGTGAGAGCGCTGTATTCATGGAGACAAAAATTTCGTTTAAGTTCCCGGTCTCGGTCTTTGTTTGCAGCTCGTCCAAAGTGACGGCGCGGTCGATCCCAAACTCTCCGGCGCGCGTGCGTCTGAGTGCGGCTAGATGCGCGCGCGCGCCCAAACGTTCGCCAAAAGATTCGGCCAGCACGCGTACGTAAGTTCCTGCCGAGCAGACGACGCGCGCCTCAAGGTCGCACGTTCCGTCGTCGTTATGCTGCAACAGCAATCCATCTTTTTGCGGCACGACTTCAAATTGCTCAATCGTCACGCGCACGGCCTTGCGCTCGACAGTCTCTCCCCGACGCGCCAGCTCGTAGAGCTTTTTGCCTTCGATCTTTTTGGCCGAAAACATCGGCGGCACTTGCCGGGTCTCGCCACGCAGAGACGCAAGCGCCGCTTCGATTTTTTCCGCGTCGAAGTTCATGCAATCAAATGCCGACGGCTTTTGCAGAGGTGCGCCCGTCAAGTCGCCTGTCTCGGTCGCAAAACCCAAACGAATCAAGGCCTCATACTCTTTCACCGCATTTGAGAGAAACTGTGCGAGCCGGGTCGCTCGCCCGACGAGCAGGACGAGCACGCCCGTTGCAAACGGGTCGAGCGTGCCCGTGTGCCCGATACGTCGCTCTTTGAGGATGCGACGTGCGCGCGCAACAACGTCGTGCGAAGTCCATCCTTCAGGTTTGTCGATGATAAGTATGCCGTGCATTTGTTTGACCGAAGATTGGGAATGCCGTTGGCACGGATGAAATGGATTTACGCGAATCGATTCGCTTCATCATCCGTGTCGTCCGGGTTCGCTCTGTTATTGCAAATAAGCCGTCGAGGATTTTACCTCACGCTCTTTACAACTTCGCCCGTCGCGCGTTTAATCTCTTGCTCGGTCAGCTTCCAACCGCAAACGCATCTGAGCGCCAAGACAGATATTGGAGAACATCGATGAACAACAATCTCGCCCTGCGCCTCGCCGTCGCCGCCGCGCTTCTTCTTTCGCCGTTCACGAAATTTGCCGCCGCGCAAACCACGCCCTTTTTGTCCGATGATGATATACGCATGCTCTCAAACGAACTCTCCGGCGACCGCTCATTCGAGCACATTCGCTGGCTCACACACTGGCATCGTGATTCGGGGATGGAAGGCTATTTTAAGGCCGCAGAATATGTGCAGCAGGCCGCAAAAGATGTTGGCCTTGAAGACGTGCGATTCGTTGAGCAACCCTTCGACGGCCCGTCTTACGCGCCGCGCACGGCAGAGCTTTGGATGGTTGAACCCGTCGAGGTAAAGCTCGCAGACATCGGCGACCACAACGTTCATCTCTCTGACGGAAGCCACGATGCAGACCTTACAGCCGAATTGATCTACATCGGCGATGCGTCCGACGAGGCGCTCAAAGATTTGGACGTAAAAGACAAGATCGTCCTCACAAGCTCAAATCCGGGGCGCGCTGCGCAGGCGGCCGTCTATGCCAAAGGCGCGGTCGGCGTGGTCAGCTTCACCGCGTCCGAAAGTAAAAATCCGATGGACTATCCAGACCAGATCGCCTGGACGCGCCTTCCAGACCCGCCGCAAGGGCAGAAGGGCACGTTTGCCTTCGCCATCTCGCCGCGCAAGGGCGAGATGCTCCGCCGCGTGCTTGAGACAAAAGGCGAGCAGGACGTGTTTGCCACAGGCAAGCGCACACAGGGCGGGCGCGTCCGTCTGAAAGCAAAGGTTGACACGGAGTTTACGCCCGGTCGCACGGGTTTTGTCGAAGGCATTATTCGCGGCACAAAACACCATGATCAGGCAATTGTTTTGACCGCGCATTTGCAGGAAGAGAAAGGCTCTGCCAACGACGACGGCTCAGGCTGCGGGAATCTGCTTGAGATTGCGCGCACCTTTAACAAGCTCATCAAAGAAGGACGCATACAGCGCCCTCTGCGCGACATAAAATTCTGGTGGACTGACGAAATCTATTCCGAGTACAGATATTTCTCCGACCACCCTGAGGAGACGCGCCGCATTCTCGCCAATCTTCATCAAGACATGACCGGCGCAAATCAAGCATTGGGAAGCCGCGTCCAGCATCTCATCTATGCGCCGCACTCGCGCACATCATATTTGGACGCGCTGTTTGAAAGCGTCGGCAACTTTTTGATTCAAACCAACAATGGTTTTCTCGCTGCCTCGCGTCAAGGCGGACTGCCGCGCCCGCACACGCGCCCAATCTATTCCTCGCTCGGAACAAGACAGGGCTACAACGCTCGCTTTGTTCCCTGGTTCGGCTCGTCCGATCACTTCGTCTTTCAAGAGGGAGCAATCGGCATCCCGGCAGTTGCTCTCATCAATTGGGACGACGACTTTATTCATTCATCGGACGACGACCTCGACCAGATCGACCCGACGCAACTTGAGCGCAACGCCTTCTACATCGCATCAATGGCCCTTTTTCTCGCCTACGCGACCGAAGAAGATGTGCCCTTAATCGCCGGAGAGACCTACGCGCAGGGCAATGCGCGTCTTGCCAACGATCTTCGTGTGGCGATGCGTATTCTCAAAGAGGGTGCGGGCGACCCGGCCAGCAGTTGGAAGCGCGCGGGCTATATGATTGAGCAGGGCGTGAGACGCGAATTGCGCGCGATTGATTCGGCGCGCGTCTTTGCCGCCGGCAATCAGAAGGGCGCGCTGGCGATAGACGAACTCGCGCGACGCATGCGCAGCCGCGAAGCCGAGCTTTCATCCGAGCTGGCGATGCTTTACCGTCAGCTACACGGCGCAGCCCCGCGTCTTGTCCAACTTGGCTCGGACGAACAGGCAGCGCAGCGCAAAATCCCCTCAAACGTCTCACCGCTTGCCGAATATTTCCAGAACCGTCGTCGCGCGCGTCCGCAGGGGCTTGAGCTTCACGGGCTGATGCGCGACGAGATTTATAATTTCGTTGACGGGCGACGCAGCTATTACGACATTTACAAAGCGGTCTTTGCCGAATCGCAAGCCGCAGGCAGTTGGTATTACGGCAACGTGACACTCAAAGACGTAACGACGCTGCTCGATGCGGCTGTCGAGGCTAAAGCGTTGACGTTGAAGTGAGCATCCATTTGCCCCGCACAAAGCGTGCAAGTTAGATTATCGCCAGATGCGAAAAAGACGACCGACAAAGCCGAGAGACATCAACGATGATGTTGAGGAGACGAAGCCTGCGCGTCCAATCGATGAGGCCAAAGCGCGCACGCGCACGCTTCAGCGCGCGGTAAAATTGCTTGCGGCAAAACCGCGCTCGATTGGAGAGTTGCGCGAGCGTCTGCTGGAAAAATCCTGGACGAATGAGGAGGCCGTTGATGCGGCCATCGCCAGATTGAGCGAATATGGCTACGTCAACGACGCGCAGTTTGCGGTCTCGTTTGCACAGGGGCGCGTGCGTCAAAAACCTGTCGGGCGCGGTCGTCTTGCGCGTGATTTGCAGATGAAAAAGATCGACCGCGAGACGGCGGCGCAGGCGCTCGAAAAAGTTTTTGAAGAGACTCCTGAAAGCGAACTCATCGACCGCGCCATCGAAAAACGCATACGCCTGCGCGGTCGTCCGCAGACGCGCGAAGAGACAAAGAGCCTTTTCGATCACCTGCTCAGGCGCGGTTTTTCCTTCGATCTCGTCCGCGACAAAGTCCGCCAAGCCTCATCTGCCGAGGCGGACGATCTGGAACAAAGCGCAGACTGAAGTTAAACCACCTGACTATTAATCACGCATAAAAATCGCGCTTTTCTACCACTTACGGCCCGATTGCACGTTTAACGGCTCTGCCAACGGTTTCGCCCGTCTTCTTTGCGCGTGCTAAACTTTCGTAAATTGAGCAGTAAACTTTAAGCAGTGTGCAGTTTTGTTGCAGCATTGTATTACTGCTTGAAAGCTGAGAGCTGACTGGATTTTTATTATGACCGGAAACGAAATACGCGAACTCTTTCTTAGCTACTTCGAGCGACAGGGCCACCGGCGCGTGGCTTCAAGCCCGCTTCTGCCCTCAAACGATCCGACGCTTTTGTTTGCCAACGCCGGGATGAATCAGTTTAAGGATGTCTTTCTCGGCCAAGAGGAGCGCGATTATAAGCGCGCCGCGTCGTCGCAGAAATGCCTGCGCGCCGGAGGCAAACATAACGACCTGGACGAGGTCGGCAAGACGGCGCGGCATCACACCTTCTTCGAGATGCTCGGCAACTTCTCCTTCGGCGATTATTTCAAGGAGGATGCGATTCGTTTCGCCTGGGACTTGCTCGTCAACGAATACAAACTCGACCCGCGCCGTTTGTGGTTCTCGGTCTTTGAGGGAGACGCGGAAGTGCCCGCCGATGAAGAGGCCGCCGCGCTTTGGGAGAAGATGGGCGCGCCGCGCGATCGCATCCTGCGTTTCGGACGCAAAGATAATTTCTGGCAGATGGGCGACACAGGCCCGTGCGGGCCTTGCAGCGAGATTCACTACTACATGGGCGAAGACCCGGACGACCCTGAAAAGAACAGCCCGCACTTCGTCAACGGCCCCGGCGATACGACGATGGAGATTTGGAACAACGTCTTCATGCAGTTTAATCGCACGGGCTTGGGCGCGCGTACAGCAGACGGCAAATATGAATCTTACAGTTTAGAGCCTCTGCCCGCGCCTTCTGTCGATACAGGAATGGGGCTTGAGCGCATGGCCGCCGTGCTTCAAGGCGTAAAGACGAATTTCGACACAGACCTTATTCGCCCGATCATCGACTTCACGGCGCAGTTGGCCGACCGTGCCTACGAGCCTGAGACGAAAGAGGGATTCGCCATGCGCGTCATCGCCGATCACGCGCGCGCGACGGCATTCTCGATTGCCGACAACATTCTGCCCGGAAACGACGGGCGCAACTACGTCGTCCGCAAGATCATGCGGCGCGCCATCTATCACGGTCGCCACGCGCTCGGATTTCATGAGCCGTTCTTTTATAAAGTGGCCGATTTTGTCGTCGGACAGTTCCGCGAAGCCTACCCGGAACTCGAAGCCGCGCGCGACTTTATCAGCCGCATGGTCAGACTCGAAGAGGAACGCTTCGGCTCGACTCTAACCATCGGTCTGCAAAAACTCGACGCTCTTTTCGCCTCGACTCCCGAAGGCGAGATCCCTGACGACAAGGAACTCGCGCGTCTCTACGACACCTTCGGCACTCCGCGCGACCTCGTCCGCGTCGGGCTCGAAGAGCGCGGCTTTGAGATTGATGAAGAGTCTTTTAACCAACGCTTCGACGCTGCTCTGCGCGAGATTCAGGGCACGGGCGCGCGCGAACATGCGACGGCTGCGCGCGCAAAAGCTAATCCCATCTATGGAAAGATTGCCGAGCGTACGGGGCAGAGCGAGTTTCGCGGCTACGAAGAGACGAAGACCGCAGGCGCGCGTGTGGTTGCGCTCGTTCGCGGCGAAGAAGAGGTCGAAGAATTAAGCGAAGGCGACGAGGGCGAAGTCATACTCGACCGCACGCCGTTCTACGCGGAAGCGGGCGGGCAGGTCGGCGACACAGGCTCATTCGTCAATGCTCGCGCGCATGTCACAGTCAACGATACACCCTCGTCGCTTGTGAGCGGGCTAATCATTCATCGCGTCAGCGTCGAGCGCGGGAGTTTGAAAGTCGGCGATGAAGTAATTGCGCAGGTTGATTCTGAAAAGCGCGATGCAACTCGCCGTAACCACACGGCGACACACTTGATGCACGCCGCGCTTCGTGAAGTCTTGGGGACGCATGTCAAACAGGCAGGCTCGGTCGTCGCGCCGAACTATCTGCGCTTTGACTTTACGCACTATCAACCTTTGACGCGCGACGAGATTGCAGAGATCGAACGCCTCGTCAACTATCACATCATCCGCAACGAGCGCGTGCAGACGGATCTGCTTGCGCTCGATGAAGCGATGCAGTCGGGCGCGATGGCGCTGTTTGGCGAAAAGTATGCGGATCGCGTGCGCGTTCTGACCGTGCCGGGTCTCGAAGGAGTTTTTTCAAAGGAACTGTGCGGCGGCACGCACGTCCGCGCCACAGGCGACATCGGACTCTTTAAAATTACGAGCGATGAATCAATTGCTTCGGGCACGCGCCGCATACGCGCCGTGACAGGCGCAGACGCGCTTAACCGTTTTCAGGAAACTGAAGCTCTCGTTGACAACGTCTCAACCGAACTGCGCGCCACGCGCAACGACATCCCCGTCGCCATTAACCGCTTACAGGAGGAGCTCAAGAAAGCGAGGCGCGAAGCCGACGAGCTGCGTTTGAAGCTTGCGCTCGGCGGCGGAGCTTCCCTTTCTGACAACGGTAAAGACCGTCGTGAACTTGACGGCGGAATCACTGTGCTTGCGCGCGAAGCAAGCGACCTCGATGCGGCTGCGCTTCGGCAGCTTTCAGACACCTTGCTCTCGCAGATTAAGACCGGCGTTGTCATACTCGGTCGTCGCGCCGAAGGCAAAGCCTCTCTGATCGTCCGCACGTCAGCAGACATCTCGAAACGCGTGCCCGCCGGTCAGGTTATCAAGGAGCTCGCGCCGATGATTGGGGGGCGCGGCGGCGGGCGGCCCGACATGGCCGAAGGCGGCGGCCCTGAAACGCAAAAGCTCGCCGAAGCTCTCGAAGCAAGCTACAACGTCGTCGAGCGATTGTTGGAACGAGCAGACGGAGTCAAGGTCTCGTAAATTTTTGCTAAGCGCTGCATGCTGGAAGCGCTTAACACCCGTTGGCCGCTCTCAGTAAGAATAAAAACTTACGCCTTCATTCAATCATTGAATGAAGGCGTAAGTTTTTATTCTTACTAAAGTGTTTGCGGGCTAGTCGTCCCCCCCCGCACTTCCAGAATCAGAGATTACATGGCTTTCTGTTTGTCGGTTAAAGTGATGTTCATCTTCTCTAGCGTCAAGCGATTGAGCGTCCCCGTCACTTTCAGCCCTTCGGCTTCCTGAAACTTCTTTAATGCAGCGCGCGTGTCGTCGGCAAGCTTACCTGTAACTTCGCCCGTGTAAAGTCCACGCTCTTTGAGAAGCGTCTGCACCTGTTTGATCTGATCCTTTGTCGCGCGGAAGACGGGGCCGCGTTTGCCCGACGATGCTTTTACATCAGACTTGACGGCGGTTGTTGAAGAGTTTGTGTTTTGCGCGACGGCGATAGCGGAGAGTGTCAACAACACTGTGAGCATAGATGTGAGTATGCGTTTCATTTTCTTCTCCTTACGAATTGTTATGGCGCTTGTGAGGCGCAAAGAGGGTGCGGCTTTGAGGAAGCCACCGACGATTTAGAACGCCTCACATCATATACCTCGTGTCAACCCCCTTTTTGCGGCATCAAATGGGCGCACAGCCTTCGTCCCGGACGAAGATAAACCCAATTATTTTTCAACTTAGAATGATTCCACCAATGCGAGAGATTTCGTGTTGATACATGTTTGCCACTATGCTATTTTAATTTTGCGTCTTGCTTGAGAGATGCAATTGAAGTTTCTGAAATAAGCACAGAACACGCAATCTCCCTCACCGCATTGCCCGCCCTTTGATACCGATCTTCAAATCAACCTTTCGGTCTTCCTAATTTATATGGCAAAGCTTTTTCTCATCTGCGCATTCTCGCTCTTCTCCGCCGTTGCAGCATTCGCGCAAACTCCTGTCGCTTATCGTTTCGATAACTTCGATACGCGTGAAGGCGTTCGCATAGAGTCTCCGTCCGTCGAGATTCCCAAGACCGCTAAACGCGTCCGTCTGACCGCGCGCACCGCTACAAAGACGGCAGCGCCTGTTGAGAAGATCGGTGTGAATTTATCCGAAGAAGTTTTTCGTCCAACTGCGGAGCAACCGGCGAACGTTTTGATGGCTGATGGTAAATCGCTCGACGGATACTCGACCGGCAACTCGTTTGTCGATTCATTGATCGTCGAATCAGGCACACGTCATGGGGTCGATCCCGTCCTGCTTTATGCGATCATGCATCAGGAGTCGAGCTTCAAGCAGCGCGCCATCTCGAACAAGGGCGCTTCGGGGCTGATGCAGTTGATGCCGGCGACGGCGCGTCGTTTTGGCGTTTCAAATATCTTCGACCCGCGCCAGAACGTCGAGGCCGGCACGCGCTATATGCGTTGGCTGCTCAACTTTTTTGATGGCGACGTGCGGCTTGCGCTTGCCGGTTACAACGCTGGCGAAGGCGCAGTTCTCAAATACGGTCGGAGGATTCCGCCTTACTCCGAGACGCAAAATTATGTGCGTCGAATCTTTGGTCGCTACTCGCTGATCCGCGACCCGCAGACTGCACGCCGCGCGCCGCGCGTGACGGCCCGACAAGTGGCCGCCATCAAAGAGACGGAGAAGCCGGGAGTGAGCTATGAGCAGAACGTCTTTGTCGTGAGAATGCCCGACGGTAAGCTACGCCTCGTCAGCCAATAACGAGTGCGTTGAGCAAGAATTGTCTTTGTGGGACGAGGCGATAATAATCCTCGTCCCTTTTTCTTTTCCGACACACACACGAGTCGCGTTATGATTGTGCGCCGGTTAAGGCTCGCTTCGCGGTTAAAGCTCGCCTATCCAAGATACTTAAGGGGCGCTGAATCTTTTTGTCCGATACGCTTAACAATTCTTTTCAACATACAGGCGCGCGTCCGCGCCGCTCGCTAGTCGTCTCGGTTGGCGAGAACTTTACGACGACTCAACTCGAACATCAGCTGACCCAGGCAGGTTACAAAATTCTTTATGCGTCGCTTGCCGATGCGGCCCGGTCACTCTCTGAATTTGCGCCGGATGTGATGCTCGTCCTTGTCGGCGAAGATGAACAGGCGCAAACAGAGGCAATCAATCTCTTGCGCCGCCTGCGCGCGGATGCCGCCACGCACGCGCTGCCGATTGTTATTCTGTTTCGTGAGGACGCGCGCGCTCTACGCAGCGCGGCGCTTGGCATGGGTGCGGACGACTATTTTGCGCTTGCCTCTTCGCCCGTCGAAATGTGCGCACGACTTGAGGCTCTGTTTTGGCGCGCGGAGTCTGGACGACGAACTGCGCCCGC
>CBDUCU010000050.1:0-13064 GCA_965365725.1 uncultured bacterium
GGCGGGTGGATTTACGGGATGCAAAATCGCATCCTCAACATCGGTTATGTGACCGGCCTTGATTACCGCGATCCACTGCTTGACCCGCACGCGGAGTTTCAAAGATACAAAGAGCATCCTTTTATCCGTCGTTTGCTCGAAGGCGGCAAGATGATTCGCTACGGTGCAAAGACGATTGCCGCCGGAGGCTATTACGCAATACCGAAAATGTACGGCGCAGGGTTCTTACTCGTCGGCGACAGCGCAGGCTTTCTCAACCCGCAGAGACTAAAAGGCATTCACACTGCGATCAAAAGCGGGATGCTCGCAGCTGAGGCGATATACGAAGCACTTGTCGCCGAAGATTTTTCGGCGCGCAGGCTCAGACGCTACAAAGAGCTTGTACTTGACAGTTGGATCATGGAGGAACTGCGGCGTGTGAGAAATTTTCATGCGGCCTTCAAACATGGTCGCATCTTCGGACTCGCCAATGCAGGGCTTCAATTTATTTCGGGCGGTCGTTCGTGGGGAATCTTCGAGCGTGCGAGCAGCCATGCGGGCCACCTCGCCATGAAGAAACTCAAGGACTACGGATATCAGGGCGACGCGATTGAGCAGCGTTATGGAAACATTCGCTTCGACGGTAAGCTGACCTTTAACAAAGTGACGGACGTTTATCATGCGGCGGTTTCACACGACGAAGACCAGCCCGTCCACTTGCACGTTCTTGACACAAATATCTGTTCGACGCGTTGCGCCGAGGAGTTTGGCAATCCGTGCCAGCGTTTTTGTCCTGCTGCGGTCTATGAAATGGTTGATGACGCGGCGGCGGGGCGCAGGCGCTTGCAGATCAACTTCTCAAACTGCGTCCATTGCAAAACATGCGACATCATGGACCCGTATCAAATCATCAACTGGGTCACGCCCGAAGGCGGAGGCGGCCCCGGCTACAAAAATATGTAACGCGTTTTTCTGCACACCAGACAGAAGTGTGAACCAGAGCGCACCCGTTGAGCATCTTTTATCTTTCACGCAACGCTCTAAAAAAATTGAGTGAATGAAACTTGCTCTTTCTTCTCATACCCAACTTCAGGAATTTTTGCGCGAGCACACGGGCAAAAATTCCTTAAGACTTCCGCACATTCAGATTTACACGGGAAGATTCGCCCGGTTCTTAACACGGGCGCTCAAAGTTGGGGCTATCACCGTCGGTCGCCGGATATTTCTCTCGCCACAACTGCTCGAACGCGATGCGGAAGGACGCATCAACGCACCGGGTTGGCTCATCGCGCACGAGTCAGTTCACGTCGTGCAGTATATGGAAGCCGGGTATCTTCGTTTTTTCTTTAGATATCTGCGCGGCTACTTCAAGGCTTTACGCGCGACAGGAAGATGGGACAGTGCGGCGAGGATGGCTGCTTATTTAGCAATAGCCGAAGAATGCGAAGCGCATCAGGCGGAAGATGCGTATAGAGCTTGGTCAAATGTTCAAGCGGAAAAAGCTGAATAGAAAACGGCAGCGCGCAATTAGTAACAAAACGGGCGACTGTAGAGCTTTTTGTCTTGCGACAGACAAAAAGGATGGTTATTCCTTCTCGATGGTCTTGAACTCAACCTTGCCGCGCTGAACCTCTTCGAGTGCGACGCGTGTCGGCTTGTGTCTCTGAAGGTCAAGCTCGACGCGCGGGCGTGCGCCACGCTGCAACTGTTTGCTGCGCTGTGCTGCGACAATAATCAAACGATATTTGGAATCTATTTCGAACTGCTCGTGCGGTGTTTGCTCGCTCGCGCTCTTGCTCTGCGTCTCGCCTGCTTTTGCCATAGAACCTTTTCCCTAAATCCCTCTCGTTATCGGAAATTAATAATGTCGATCTCTTCTTATAAAACGAGACGCATGATTTATTCAACCGCCGGAGGGCGGGGAAATGTCGCAAGCACACGCCGCGCAGCCCATTCCTGATGCTCGCGCCGCGCGCGTTCCGCATACACAATAGAGGCAAGTTGCTGGGCGGCTCGTTCCGCATCGTCGTTGATGACGACGTAATCGAAGTCGCCGTATCTTTCAACTTCACCGCGCGCGTTTTTGAGACGTAAGGCTACGGATTCCGACCGGTCAGTTCCTCTCTTTGTCAAACGCTCGGCCAAAACCTCGTAAGACGGTGGAAGGATAAAGACGGTGATGACGTTAGCGGCGGCTGCGCGAACAGAGGCCGCGCCCTGCACGTCTATCTCGAGAATGACATCATGCCCTTCGTTTAACTCTTGCTCGACGACGTTGCGCGCCGTGCCATAAAGGTTGTCGTGAACAACCGCCCATTCGAGAAAGCCGCTAGTGCGCCGTATCTCTTCAAACTCTTCCGGAGAGACGAAATGATAATGAACTCCATCGACTTCGCCCGGGCGGGCGCGGCGCGTTGTGTATGAAACCGAATAGCTGATGGCTGGGACGCTGGCCAGCACGCGACTGATGAGCGTGCCTTTGCCACCGCCGGACGGCGAGCTGACGACGAAAAGTTGCCCGTGATAGCTGTCTGTGAATTCAGCTATTGTGTGGCTCAAGTTTTTACCCGCATCACTCAACGTTCTGCACCTGTTCGCGTAGTTTTTCAACAGCAGCTTTGATTGCGAGGGCAGATTCTTTAATGGCGAGGTCGGTCGATTTGGAAAGCACTGTGTTTGCTTCGCGGTTGAACTCCTGCAGCAGAAAGTCGAGCCGCTTTCCCGCTTCACCGCCAGCCGAAAGTGTCGCACGAAATTGATCGACGTGGCTACGCAGCCGCGTAATCTCCTCAGAGATGTCGCTGCGGTCGGCGAGATGCGCAACCTCTTGGGAAAGTCTCCCCTGATCTAGTTCGACTACCTCAAGACCATCGCGCGCCAGCAGCTCGCTAATTCTTTTCTGCACGCGCGCACGATAAAGCGCAACCTGTTCGCCCGCTAGAGCTTCGATGATTGGAACATGCCGCTCAATCTCGTCGAGCCGAGAGTTCATCTCTGCGGCGAGCGAAGCGCCCTCTCGCTCGCGCATGATTTCAAGCTCGTCAAGCGCGGTAGAAAGGGCAGACTCGACGGCGCGGCTCATCTCTTCGCTTACGCCGTTGCGCGCGACCTGAAGCGCCCCGGGCAGACGCGCCAGAACGTTAACGTCAGGCTCGCCCGTTAGACCAAACTCTTGTTGCATGGCGCGCATCGCCTGGATATAGCCGGTGACGAGCGGGCGATTTATTTCGTAGGAGATTTCCGATGTCCGGTCGAGATTGATGCTTACCTCGACGCGCCCGCGTCCCAAACGTTCGCCGATGCGACGACGAATTGTCGTTTCCACGCCGGACAGCTCCGCCCCCGAACGAACATGAATGTCGAGGAAGCGGTTGTTGACGGTTTTCAAATCGACGGCGACGGCAAATCCTTCGCCGCTTACAGAACCGCGCCCAAATCCGGTCATTGATTTCATAAAGTCGTGAATCGCAAATTGTGAATCGCAAATCGTGAATGAGAAGCCGAGAGTTTTGACAAAATGAATCAAGCTGAAGCTGTGAGCAGCCTTTTCACGATTTACGGTTCACGATTTGCGAGCAGCTCCTCCTCTTCATCAGCGAATTGAAGCTCGTAGAGTCTTCTGTATGCGCCATCCAGATTGAGCAGTTCAGCGTGTTTGCCCGATTCGATAATCCTTCCGCGCTCGATGACGACGATCTTGTCCGCGCGTCTGACAGTTGAAAGCCGATGTGCGATGACGACCGTCGTGCGACCACGTGTCAGATTTGCAAGCGCTCTTTGGACAAGTCTTTCTGATTCGGCATCGAGCGCGGAGGTCGCTTCGTCAAGGACAAGCACGGAACGACTGGCGAGCACGGCGCGCGCAATCGCAATTCGTTGTCTCTGTCCGCCGGAAAGGAAAACGCCTCGTTCGCCGACGATAGTTTCATAGCCTGCCGGAAGATCGACAATAAAGTCGTGCGCAAAAGCGATGCGCGCGGCTTCGATGATCTCGTCTTCGGTGGCATCAGGCCGACCGTAAGAGATGTTATAACGAACGCTGTCGTTAAAAAGCACGGTCTCCTGCGTAACGACCGAGATATTTTGTCGCAGCGAAGCAATCTGCGCATCGCGTAGGTCGATGCCGTCCCAGAAAATCGCGCCTTCAGATGGGTCGTGAAAGCGAGGAATAAGTTTTGTCAGAGTCGATTTGCCGCCGCCCGATTCGCCGACGAGCGCAACCATCTGTCCGGCAGGAATCAGTAGATCGATCTCGGCAAGCACCGAGCGTGTGTCGTTGGCATAACCAAATGAGATATTGCGCAACTCTATGGCCTGACGAAGCGGCTCAAGCCGGACGGCATTCTGTTTTTCTGGAATTTCGGCGCGTTCGTCCATTACTTCCCAGACGTGGCGCGCGGCAGCAAACGCTTGCTCCAAACCGTTGTGCAGACGCGAGAGCTTGCGCATCGGATCGTAGGATGAGAAGAGGAAAAAGAGAAACGTGACAAACTGCGCGGCATTCATGCGGCCCGAAAGTATTTCGCGTTGCGCAAAAAAGAGCAGGACGGCGACGGCCAGCACGCCAATCATCTCGATAGTCGGCGGAGCTATGCCGCTAATTTTGGCAGTGCGAAGATTAGCGCGCATGATGTCGCGCGCCACATCAAAGAAGCGTCTGCGCTCGCGTTCCTCTGCGATATATGCTTTGACGATTGTTTGATTCGATAAAGCTTCCTGTGCGGTATCGACGAGACGTTGGCCGCCCTCGAAAGATTCGCGTGCGAGGTTGCGGAGTGAGCGCCCGAAGCGCGCGGTCAAAAGTCCGATGATTGGTGCGATGAGCAGAGAGCCGAGCGTAAGTCGCCATGAATAGTAAAACGATGCTGTGAGAAAAAAGGCGAGCGTAAAACCTTCGCGCACGATGTCGCGCAAGGTATGCGAAACGGCGGTTTCGATGGCGGCAGCCGACCCGACGAGACGCGAGACCAGATAGTTTGTGCGATGACGCTCAAAAAAATCTGCCGATTGCGCGTGCAGATGCGAATACATATCGCGTCGCAGATTAAGAACTGCTTCTTGCCCGACGCGCGCCATCAGATAGGTTGAGAAATATTCGGCCACGCCTTTAGCGATAGTGAAAGCAATCAGCAGAAAAGCAATGGTGCGCCACGCTTCAAACCCTGACTCGGGGATAAATTGTTGAAGACCAAAAAGCGTCGGCGTGCGCTCGCCGGTCGCGCCGCTTTCGCGCAGCGCATGGTCGAAGATGGGGACGATCAGAGCGCCGATGGCGCTTTGCAAAAGTCCGACGGCGAACATTGCAAAGGTGGCAAGCGCAAACTTCCCCTTATGAGGCTTCAGGTAGATTAAAAGTCGTCGGAGGTCGCGCATTCGTCAGTGAACAAAAAAAGATTTCGGCTCAGCAGAGAGGAGGGAATGTAAAAGTCGTCAACGTCTTTCTGTTAAGCCAGAACTATACGGACGAGATGCGCGGCGCGTCAAGAAGCGTACTGCATGGGAATGCGGGCCTTCTCTTCCAGCGACGAAACATCGCGAGTGATGCGTCTGGCGAGAAGTTTTAGGGTATAATCCCGGCTCGATGGCGGGGGTTGGTCGCAGACTCCGGCCCGCTTCAATCTCCAAACTTTTTCAGGACAGAAAAATAAGCGTGAGCCTACGACTGTTGATTGCGGACGACGACCTAAGCATGCGCCTTCTGCTGGCGGAGTATTTTCGTCGTCTTGGTTACAATGTAGATGATAAGGAGAGCGGCGAAGATGCGCTCGAACCAGCACTTTCGGGCCAACATGATTGCTTTATCTTCGATGTTTCGATGCCCGGCATGAGCGGCCTTGAGCTTCTGCGCAAAGTGCGCGAGCACGGCATTGAAACGCCCGCTCTGTTTCTAACCGCGCACGACGCGGTTGACGACAAAGTGGCAGGTTTTCAAGCCGGGGCAGATGATTATCTGGCAAAGCCCTTCGATCCGCGCGAGCTTGAAGTGCGTCTTGAAGCGCTTCTTAAAAGGGCTGGTAAAGCGCAGCCAAAGCATGATGGCGGCGCACGTCTTGAAGTCGGCGGACTTGTCATCGATAAGCGCCGCCACGAAGTTTACGTCGATGGAAATCGGGTTGAGCTAACGCCGCTCGAATTCCACATCCTCGAAAAACTGGCGAGCGAACCGGGTCGCGCCTGGTCGCGCAATGATCTGCTCGATGAAGTTTGGAGCACTGATTACGAAGGTTATCAACGCAACGTCGATCCGCATATCAATCGCCTGCGACGCAAGGTCGAGGCAGACCCGAGAAATCCGCGCTACGTCCTGACCGTGCGCGGCGTTGGATACAAACTCAACGAGGCCCCATGAGAAACAGATTTTGCCCCCGCCTTTTTGAAGGCGTGATCGTTGCTCTGCTCTGCATGCTCCTTTTTCCTCAGCATATTTTTGCGCAAAAGCGGCAAAGGCCGAAGAGTCAAGGACAAACCCGAGAGCGCGCGAGAGAATCGAGAAGTAATGAGGCTTCAGCGCAAGGACAACAAACAAGCTCGCCTGCGGCGCAGCAGATAAATTCGTCAATCCGGGTACGTTGGAGAGGCCAGCCCGGAGTTGAGCGTTACCGCTTGCAGGTCGCGCGCGATCAGGCTTTTAGCGACATCATCTTTGATCAGGCGGTGACGGGGCGCGAACATTTAGTAAGTCTGCCATCGGGAAATTATTTTTGGAGAGTAGCTCCGGCCGTCAACGAGACGGGTACATATTCTTCGCCACAACCGGTCGAGATAAATTCTTCATCAAGCGTGGCTGATGAAAAAAGCGTGTTGACGGGAGGCGGCGGTAGCGGCTGGAGAACAGCAACCGGAGAAACACCTAACCCTATCGCACTGAGGCTGAGGCCGGGCGGTGGTTTCGATTTCGTTGCCGTCAACATGGATGGGATGGTTTATGCAATCGACGGAATGAACGGCGTTGCAATGTGGACGGCAAGATACAATCTTGCGGCGAAACAAGGCGTTCCGACATCTACCTCAAAAACTTTTCCTTTTGTTCCGCTCGCCATTACAGATGCAGACGGAAAGCAGAACGTCGTAGTCGCTTTTGAAGGGGGCTTGCGCGCGCTTCGCGGCGAGACGGGGCGCGAGCTTTGGCGTTCGCCGTTTGCGGGGCGCGCCGGCGCGGGATTCGTCGCCGTTTCAAACACCGACGGCAAATCAAAGCTACTCGTACTCACACTCGAACCAAACTCATTGGTCGTAATCGAAGCGGAGACGGGAGCGATTATTTCAACAACAAAACTTGAAGGTCGTCCCGTCGGCTCTCCATCTGCATTTGGGCAAGGCGCTGAACAGGCAGTAGTCATCGGTTATATGGACGGCTCGATGGAAGCGCGCCGCACGAGTGGAGAAATTATCCATACTGTCAAGCTTGATTCTGCGATCACGACTTCGCCGCTTGTTCTTCAAACTGCGCGCGCATTGATCATCGTGATTGGAACTGAAAAGGGTCTTTTTGCATTAAATGCAACAGACCTCAAGATTCTTGGAAAGATCGACACCGGAGGCGATACTCCTACGGGTCAGCTGATAGCTTCCGATATTGATAATGACGGCAATGCTGAGATCGTAATGGTTACGCTTGGCGGTCGCGTCGCGCTCATCAACACGACTGATGGCAAAATTCGCTGGGTGGCAGAAGGCGCGCGCGAGGCAAATTCCGCTGCGCTCGCAGACCTCGACGGCGATGGAGTGCTCGATGTGATAACGGCTGCCGGAACGTCCTTCGCGCATGGGTTTTCGGGACGGGATGGTTCGCTCATTTGGAGAGTTGAAGAAGAAGGCATGGGTCGCTCACCGGCGGCTCCGGTCAATCCTTCGCCAAGGGCGCTCGTCGTTGCGCCGACAAATGCAAGCGGCGCTTTTCTCGTCGGGGGTGACCCTTCGCGCATAGGGCTTCGCGCGGTCGAATTGCCAAAGGGCGCTGTTAAGACGGCGCAGAATTAAACTGTAGATCGGCCCTTAACGATGGCGCTCTGGATACTCGCTTCCGCCCTTTTCGCCGTCTGGTTTGCGGCAACATTTCTTTTCGGAAAGAGCGGCTTCATACACATTCTCCTTCTTAACGCGATAGCTGTCGCGGTCATCCAGTTCATCCATGAAAGGCGAGCTGCAAGACAGTGATTTTCAAAAAAAACGCTTGTTAAGCTGATATCACTCCCCGGTTTAAAATAATTTACGAAACTTGTGCGGCAACATCCCGCGTCGGTTAGGGCATCAATCTCTCGACAGACTTTGTATGGCGCAAAGCGGGATGTGGACCGTCTATTCTCGTTTGAAGAGAGGAGTGCAAGCTGTATGACAAATATTGATTTGATAAAGAGGTTGATCAAACCGCTCGGCATTATTTCTCTGCTCATCATAATGGGTCTGACAGCCCTGGCTCAGCCCGATGCCAACCGGCAGACCGTCGCCATCACATATCCGCTCGAACAAAGCGTTACACTCAAGTTTCGCGGGACGACGCGGCTGCCGCGTCTGAGCGGCGAGGCCAAAGTAAAACGCACGGGGCGCAGAAACACACGCGTCGAATTGGAGGTCAAAAATCTTCCGCGCGCCTTTGAACTCGGCGGCGCATACACGACCTTTGTTTTGTGGGCTGTCTCACCCGAAGGTCAGGCGGATAATCTCGGCGAGATCAAGCGCGGCGGCAGCATCTTCGTCAATTCCAAGGTGGATGTGACGACCCCTCTGCAAACTTTCGCATTGATCGTAACAGCTGAGCCGCATTTCCTTGTGCGGAGCCCGAGCCGGATGGTCGTTCTTGAAAATCTCCCGCCGCGTAATCCCGGCGAGGCCGAGGTCGCGACGGTCAATGTTCAATACATCGGAAATTCAAGCGACTATTTTAACGATACGCGCGTGCCTGACATGGCCGATCAGGAATTTATCAGAACGCCCGTCTCGCTTCACGGCGCACGACAGGCGGTTGCACTCGCACGTTTTGCCGGCGCAGACCGTGATGCGTCGGGCGAGTTATCCGCCGCGCAAACTCAATTAGAGACGGCTGAAAACGCCTGGCGGCTGCGCGAGCCTGATGAAAAGGTCGATGCCGAAGCGCGCCAAGCAATCAGCCTCGCCGTCAAAGCTGAAGAAACTGCGCTTGTCCGCTCCGCCTCGCGAAAAAGGCGCGAAGAGATTGCAAGCCGTGATGAAGCTGTGCGCGAAGCGGAAGAGACCGCCGCTTCAGCCGCGCGTAGAATTGACGAGCTCCGCACGGCTCTACGCAAAGAGGAGCACGCGCGCGAGCTGGCCGAGCGCGATGCTCTTAATGCCAATCAACAATTGCGCGAGCTGCGCTCGGAGGTTTCACGTCTCCGCGAAGAGTTACAAACTCTGAGAAGCGAAGCTGATGCAGCGCGGCTCCGACTGGCGAGAATGGAAGGCGAAAGGGCGGCAGAAGATGCGCGGCGCGAGATCGAAGAACGCGCCGCACGCCAACGCGAAGCGCTTGCCGAGCTTAAAGCGTCGCTTGGAAGATTCGGCGCGCTGCGGGAGACGGATCGAGGCTTTGTTCTGACGTTGCCGGACACTGTCTGGGCGGGCGCGCGTGCCGTAGAGCTAACGGCTAAAGCATCTGCCACCGTCATTGAACCACTCGCCGCACTTCTCGCCAATCATCCGAACGTACAGGTCTTTATAGAGGCGCATGCCGATAGTCGTGGTGAGCTTGATGCCGTGCAAAGACTAACGCAGGACAGAGCTGAAGCTCTCGCAGGTCGGCTCGTCTCGGCTGGTGTTGACAGCGCACGAATACGCGCAAACGGAGTTGGTGCCAACAACCCCGTCGCAACCAACAACACGCCTGCCGGACGCGCTCGCAATCGACGTGTGGAGCTTACTCTGACTCCGGCGCAGGGTACGGATGCAGCCTCGCGTAACGGCGGGGTTCAGGATTGATTGAAGCTGAACAGCATCAGAATAGAAGCAGCAGGCCGTTTTTAATCAACGCGGGCGGACGGTGATAAGATAAGCCACACAGCTTGTCAACGTTCGTCCGCTTTTTTTTATGTCGCCGCTTGAAATCTTACAGCTTGTCGGATACACGACCGCCGCCGCGCTACATCTGTGGGTGGCAGCACTGCTACTCAAAAGGCGTAACAGTCTTGGCAAGCTTGAACGCGTGTTGATGAATCTGGCGTGGGTGGTCGGCATCTGGCACGCATGCAATCTGTTTTTATTACTTCATTCCATGCTTGGGTTTGAAGTAGAAAAATGGAAAACGTTCTTGCGTCTGACTAATTCGCTCGCGGTAATTACAATCACGCTGGCATACTCTCTGCTTCTCCATTCGCATCTCTACCTTTGGGCAAATTCAAAAAAACGCACTCTCACACGCGGCGAGCGAATCAGAGTTTTTCTCTCATATCTGCCCGCAGCATTTCTGACAGTCGCCGTCTGGAAACTCTGGAAAGAGCCTTACGGCCCAATGTATCAAAAGCTCGACTTTCTTCTCTTGCCGTTTGCTTTATGGGCCGTTTATTGTCTCGGCACTGTCGCCGCAGTTGACCTGCTTATTGCGCGCTCGACATCCTCGACAAGCGAGCGAAGACTACTGAAAACTCTCGCTGCCTCTTTTGTCGGAATCGCCGCCCTCATCTTTTCCGTCTATATTTTCAAGGCCGGGCGCGGGACAGAGTTTGGTCAATATCTACAGGCCTTCGCCAATCTCGGGTCGCTCGTACCAACGGCGCTGCTTGCATATCACATCTACCGCTACCGCTACCTTGAGCTGATCATCAAAGAGAGCCTGATTGTTGCCACACTCGCAGCTGTCGTGCTTGTCGTCTACGTCTTCGGCGTGAGAACGCTTGCAAGCTGGGTCACAACACGCTACGAGCTTCGCGCGGGCATACTCGAATCGATTCTGATTCTGACGCTCGCACTGGTCGCGGCACCTCTGCGAAACTGGCTCGACCGACGCTTTCATCAGCTTTTTGAGCGAGAGGCAGCGCTTTATCGAGATGTTGTGACAGGCATTGGTGCTGGTGCAAGCAGCTATAGTCGTCTCAAGGATCTTTTGAATTTTTTTGAAGAGAGAATCAGAACAGGGCTGGATTTGCGACGCGTAAAGATCGTCGCGCTCAACCATCCAAACGAGTCCGATAACGACTCGGATAAACTGTTTTTGCCGGTGAAAAGCGGTGACGATGATTTGGGAAAGCGTGTGGATGATCGTTTGCCAGCATCACAGATGGTTGATGACAAAACAGATCGGGATGAGGATGCGCGTAAGTGGGTTGATGGGCTTATTGTTGTTTCGGCAACGCAGGGTTATGTACCGGTCGAGGGTGTAGCGCCGCTACGTGCGCGCGGGTTCGAAATCGCATTTCCGCTGCGGCGTGAAGACAGAAACGTCGGCCTTCTGTTGATCGATGCTCCGCCTGATTCGCTCAACCGAGATGTTCTTTCAGTCCTCGAAATTCTTGCAGGCCAGATTGCCATCGCCATCGAAGACTTCAGACTTGTGGCAGAAAACATCAAGCTCGAAAGGCAGCTTGCGCAAAGAGAACGTCTGGCCGCGCTCGGACAGATGGCGGCGACAGTAGCGCATGAGATAAAAAATCCGCTCTCGTCGATCAAATCAATCGTTCAGGTGATGCGCGAAGACGAGCGAATTAGTCAGGACTACTCACGTGATCTTTCTCTGATTATCGGCGAGACAGACCGTCTCAGCCGCAGCGTCACGCAGATGCTGAGTTTCGCACGCAATACGACTCCGGTCGAGCATCCGCAGAGGGTCGATGTTCTTATCAATTCAATCGTGCAGCTCTTTCAGGCGGAAGCCGGTGCGCGCAATATAGAGATCAAATGTGAGACAAATAACATTGAAGCTGTGCTGGATGGAGCGAGCGTTTCAGCTTTAAGAGATGCATTTTCAAATCTACTATTGAATGCGCTGCAAGTGACGGGTGAAAACGGGACCGTCGAGGTAGAGACACGCATGTCAGAACGGCGCTTAGTCCTCTCCGTTACTGATGAGGGAGCGGGCGTAGCCGATAATATGCGGGAAAAAATTTGGGAGCCGTTTTTTACGACAAAACAGAGAGGCACGGGGCTGGGTCTCGCCATTGTCCGCAAGCGCATCCAAGAGATTGGCGGCACAGCCAAACTTGCATCAAACGTGGAACGCGGAGCAAGATTCGAGCTTATCATTCCGCTCAATCTCTAAAGACTCAATAAGGAAGAGAAGACGCACGTGACCAGTAAAAATAGAGATGAGTTTAACCTTCTTATCGTGGACGATGAGGAAGCCGCGCGCTACGGGATGCGCCGTGCACTTGAAGGATCAAATTATTCGATCAGAGAAGCTGCAAGCGTCTCTGAAGCCCGCACCTTGATTGAGCGCGATAAACCCGACCTGTTGCTGTTAGACGTAAATCTGCCCGGCGAGAGCGGACTTGATCTACTGCCCGAACTCGCAGCAAAAGGCGAACAGTCGCCACTCGTTATTCTCGTTACCGCATATGGCTCAGAGCGAATGGCGGTCGATGCCATCAAGTCGGGCGCTTACGACTATCTTTCAAAACCTTTCGAGGTTGACGATCTTAGGCTTGCTGTCAAAAATGCGTTGGAGACCATCCGGCTGCGACGTGAGAACGAGCAACTTCGTCACCGCATCGCAACTGAGGCGGGGCAAAGCGGCCCGCTTCTAGGTGCCTCCGAAGAGATGAAGCGCGTACGAGCCCTTATCGAAAGGGTCGCGGATACGGATGCAACCGTTCTTGTTCGAGGCGAGTCAGGCACGGGCAAAGAGCTTGTCGCACGAGAGCTGCATGAGCGCAGCACTCTTCGTCGCCGCAAATCATTTGTTGCCGTCAACTGTGCAGCGCTTCCATCTGAGCTGATCGAGTCGGAGTTGTTCGGGCATGAAAAGGGCGCTTTTACGGGCGCTGCGGCACGCCGTCAAGGGAAGTTTGAGCAGGCCGACGGCGGGACGCTCTTTCTCGACGAGATTGGCGATATGAGCGCAAACGTGCAGGCCAAGCTTTTGCGTGCGCTCGAGGATAGAAAGATTGAGAGGCTCGGCGGTGCTGATTCAATCCCGGTGG
>CBDUCU010000051.1:0-13037 GCA_965365725.1 uncultured bacterium
CGCAGAGGTTGATGCAATCGAGAGGTTCGAGTTTGAAGAATTTGCAGGGCCGACCGCACACGAAGATTACTTGTGGGGCAATCCGGCTTTCGCCTGCGCTTACCTGCTCGCCGATGCTTTCAGTCGAAGTGAATGGGAGATGCGGCCCGGCGAAGTGCTCGACATCGAAGACATGCCTCTACACCTCTACAAAGAGGATGGAGAGACGCGCACAAAGCCCTGCGCCGAAGCCCTATTGACCGAGCGTGCCGCCGTCAAACTGCTCGACATCGGATTGATGCCGCTCCTCTCTTTCAGAGATCAGGATCGCGTTCGCCTCGCGCGGTTTCAATCGCTCGCACATCCGCTCGCGCCCCTCGCGGGACGATGGAATTAAGATGAGTTGAGAGGCGATGCCGCCAGAGAGCCGCTGGCCTTTCAGTCTAAAATCCGTCAGTTCGAGATAGGGCATGAGAAACAGAACCTTCAAGCTAAGACGTAGCCGTGCAAGCGGGACGCTTCGACGTTGAATTCGTCAACTCGCTCTCGTCAGCCGCGCTCGTTGCGCCCGCCATCTATCTGGCCGTCGTGGCTTTCATCAAACTATGCGCAGAGCGTGGGGCGGGCCGGCGTGGTCGCCGTCGAGCGTGTCTGATGTTTTCCGCGTTCGTGGATGGGCGGAACTTGAAAATTTTCCGCCCCTCCAAATCTACCCCTGTGTTACCTGAAGCGTTATCTGAAGCGTTGTCTGTACTCGCCTGAGACGATAAAGGCTCTCACCATCTCTGCACGCAGCGCACGCCTTCGCGCTATCTCTTCGTTGCGTACGTCCTCGCCGGGCAGACTAAATTGATTGAGTTTGCCCAACCAGAAATCGAACCCTGCAAAATCGAGCGCAGGCTCTGGCGCATCATTCGGGTTGCGCCGCAGGTATCCAAAGTATTGCATCAGCACAAAGGCCGGGTTGAACTGTCTGTTATAGACAGAGCCGCTCTCTGTGACGCTCAACAGAGCGTTTGCGCGCCCCTCGGCGCCGCCCGTGCCGAAGGCCGAAAGCCCCGCGTTGCGCTCGGCCTGCGTAGGCGCAACCTCAGAATTGGCGAACAGCTTATCGACGTAAGCCTCGGCCGTCATGTCGGCAGGAAACTGTGCCGCAAACTCGGACGACTGCACCCACCGGCGCGCAAATTCGAGCCTGTTTGCGAGAAGCTTCTGTTCCCAATCTCCGACACCGACGGCGACCCCGCGTTGCAGTTCCTGCGTGTCGCGCAAAAATTCACGATAGCGCGGCAACCCGCGCGGGCGCTGCGTCGAATCCGTAAAGCTCGCCTTGTAGATGCGGAAGACCTGATAGCCTGTTTGCTGAAACTCGATTGAGAGAAAGAAGGCCTGCGAGACAGAAGCGCGCTTGAAGTCGATGCATCCCGCAGCCGCTCCGCAGGAAGCAATCTCATTTGTCCAGAACTGAAGGCCCGGCGCGTCAGGCTCGCGGTTGAGAAAATCGTGATAGTGCTGGCGGACAAAAAACTGCGCCGCGTCGATTGGGTTCGACACAGAGTCGGACGCGTCGTTGTCGGCAATGACGACAACAGCCGTTGAGAATGCGCCGAGCAGCGCGCCCCCGGTCGGATTTGAAAGGATGAGGTTGATGTTTTCGTCGCCCTCTTGCCGGCCGTCGTCGATGAGAAGAATGTCAAAGCTCTGCTGCGTCTGCCCGGCGGCAAAACGCAGCGTGCCAAGCGTCGTCGTGTAGTCGGCGCGCTCGCTGGCCGTGCCGTCAGAGGTTTCATAATCCACACTTACGGACGACGACGTATCGCCCGCGCGCGTGACCGTGACGGTCGCAAAATGCGCGGCTTCGTTGACGGGATAGATGGCCGCGTTAAATTGAAGCGTTGCCGGTGTGGGCGCGGGGGTCGGTGTCGGTGTTGGCGTTGGCGTGGGGGTGGGCGTGGGCGTTGGAGTCGGCGTTGGAGTTGGTGTGGGAGTCGGTGTCGGGTCTGAAGCCGACGCGGTGAAGTTGGCCGTCGTTTGATTACCCGACAAATTTTCGACGACGTGCTCGGACGGGTCAAAGATTAAGTTCGCGTCCGCAGGCCGGATGCGGTAGAAGCCTCCGGCAGGGAGCCCCGCAAACGAGTAGTTGCCGTTTATGTCGCTGAGCTGAGTTGTCTGTATCGAGCCTTCAAGCTCTATCTGCACGCCGGAGATTGCGCTGCCGTTGCTGTTGACGACGCGCCCGCCAATCTGAAAGCTGGCCGACGTGCCGACAAAGACGACCGACCTGCTGCCGCTCGCATTGTTGACGCTATGCGTGGGCGCAGCAAACAGGTAACCGAGCTTATGCGGCGCGACGTTGTAATTGCCTCCCGCTGTAAGGTTGACGAAGCTAAAGAGTCCGTCAACGTTTGTCGTCGCCTCACGCGTCTCAGCGCCGGTTAGTAAGACCTGAACGCCGCTCAAAGCGTTTCCGTTTGTATCGCGGACTAATCCGTTGATCGAAGGCAGCGACGGGTTAATCATCTCTGCAAGCACGAAGGGACTAAGCGAGTTGACCGTGCCGCAGACGTTGCGCGTCTGAAAGTCGCGGCTCGTCGTGCGGTCAACGAGCGTGCCGCCTTCGTTGTGTAAAAGCGCGATACTGTTGAAGGTCGCGCTGTTGAGATTAAACGACGAGAGATTGAAACAGATTGTCACGGGCGGTGTGAAGGCGGCGTTCGTGCTGATCTCAAAAGCGCCGAACCTGCCAATCGAAAAACCGGGCGGAGGGTCGCCGGCAGAACCGGGCGGGACGGGTACAACAAACGTCGCGCCCGGTGTAGCTACGTTGCTGAAAGTGATTGTGGCCGCGCCGGTTTGCGTCTGCACATTTGAACCTGCAGGTGTTGCACCCTGTGCGGTTCGCGACCAGGTGGGTTGCGAGATATTTCCCGTCGTGATGATTTGCGGATTAGTTCCGTCGGCGTTGACGACTATCAACTCATTTATGAGAGGGTCGGCGGTCGTGCGCGTGAAGGCGAGCTTCGCGCCGTCGGGCGACCAGGTCAGTTTGTCAACGACCTGCCCGGGTTGTCCGACAATCGCAAGCTGCGTCTGATTGGCTCCGGAAGCGTCCATCATAAAGAGAGTTGCTTGGTTCGAGACCACGCGCAGAAAAGCGATGCGCGAGCCATCGGGCGACCACGACGCAGAGAAGCCGTCTGTCGTTAGACGCGTCAGGTTGGTCGCGTCAGGTTTGATTGAATAGATGCCTCTGACAGTGTTTGCTCCTGCCCCTTGATCGATAAAAGACATCGAGAAGATGATGCGCGAGCCATCGGGCGACCAGTCAGGCGCGTTGATAATTCGGCCAAGCTCAGGCGCGCTGATGCTCACTTCGGTCTGCGCGCTTGCGTCCGCGTTCATCACAAAGAGTTTGTCGCCAAAGATACAGCAGCGCGTGTTTTCGCGGACGAAGACGATCTTGCTGTTGTCGGGCGACCAAGCGGGATGACGGTCGCTTGAGATATCCAAAACATTATTGGTGAGCTTCGTTTGACCGCTTGCGTCGGAGTTGACCGTGTAAATCTCGCCGACCGTGACCGTGCGATTGCCGTTTAATCCGCGTCGCAGTCTGCTAAAGACAATGCGAGCACCGTCGCGCGAAAGGGCCGGATCAGAAGCTCTGGAAAAGGGGCGCACTTCCGAACCTGTGTTCGTGAGCAGATGAGTTTGTTGCGAGAGTTGAGCCTGCGCGCTTCCGTCTGCATTCATCCCGAAAATCTCATCGAAAGCGCCGGTAAAGGCGATGCGACCGGGAAGAGGCCCGGCGGCTTCGGCGTTGAAGTTCGCCGCCTGATCGCTCGTCAGCGCGCCCGGAATTGTGATTGACGGAGGCGAGATGATAAATCCCACCTTTGATGCCGTCACGATATAGTTGTTCGCCTGCGGAACGACGGTGTTAAAGACATACCTACCGTCCGCGTCCGTCTGTGTAGAGCGGCTCTCTGCACCGCCGCCGAGCGTGACGCGCACGCCTTCAAGCGGGAAGAATCTTCCATCAAACAGACTTGTGACGCGCCCCGTGATGCGAAAGACGCGCGAGCCCGTAAAATCCTGCGCGTTCTGGCTGGCAGTCAGGTTGTTGAAGTCTCTTGTCGCCGGCTCGAAAGTGAAAAGCTGGCTCGCGGGACGGACGGAGTAGCTGCCGCCCGAAGAGAGATTGTTGAATGTGTAGTTGCCGTTTGCGTCCGTCAGCGTTGAGGCTTGGTGGCTGCCGGAAAGCTGTACTTCGACGTTTGAGAGCGGAGCGCCGTTTACGTCCACGATGCGGCCCGCGATGGCCGGGTTCGCAGAGACGTTGATGATTGCATCGGCGGTTGCGCCGGTCGAGTCGGTGACGCGCACAGTGTCCGTGACGTTTGTAGTTGTTCCGGCGGTGTAGAGTCCGGTCGAAGCGTTGATGGTCGCACCGGAGTTATTTGCAAACAGCGTAAAGGTGAAAGGCCCCGTGCCGCCGACGGCTGCGAAGGCAAACGACGACGCGGGCGTAAGATTGGCAACGTCCGGACTAATTGAGAGCAGAGGGCGCGGCGCGTTGGGGTCGGCAAGCGTAAAGTCCGCAAAGTCAGTTACGTTCGCGATGGTCGCGCGGTTGTTTACAGTGTCAACCGTCGCCGAATTGAGAAACGAAACAACGCCATTCGTGACGCGCGCCAGACGATAATTGTTCTCGTCACCCTGAACGTCCGTTTGCAGGTAATCGAAGCTGAGCGTCGCCGTCAGATCGCCCGTCTCGGTCAGCGTCCAGAAGCGTCTGAGTGAAGCCGAAGAGTTGAGCTGCGGATGCGTTCGCGCACTCGCACCGACGGTGAGGCTCGAAGGATTCGTCGTCAAAGCAACGACGTTGACTGAGACGGGCGAATAGCCGTTCGCCGTGCCGACATCAAAAACGCGCAAGCCGGTCGAAGCGAACTCGCGGCGCAGATTGCCGTTGACATGACCGTTCGAGCGAGTGATGTTGCGTCGTCCGGCATTGACGGTGAAATTTCCGGTCGTAATCGTGCCGTTCGTCAAGTTCAAACTGCCCGTTCCGGAGTTTGGATTTACGCTGCTGATGTCGAGATTCGAAGCAAGCGTCAGCGTGCCGGAAGGCTTATTGATTGTGTAATTTCCGTCGGGATTAACGCCGCCGTTGTTGGCAAACGTCTGGTTTCCCGTTCCGCTAAACATGAGGTTGACGCTCTCTCCGCCGTCGAAATTTGCGCTGACGACTACTGAGCCGCGCGCCTCAATCGTGCCGTTGCGGGCAAAACCATCTTCGAGCGTGACCGTTCCGGCGGCAATCACGGTGCTGTTGATAAAGACGCTCGCGCCGCCGGTTTTATTGAAAGACAGATTATTGAAAACCACGCTGCCGAAACGCATGTCGAAACTCGCGCTGCCGTCAAAAACGACTGTTCCGCCGTTCGGGTCGAACGTGCCTCCGGGTGCGTCGCTGGCGAATTGACCGGCAAGAAAGGTCATCCCGCTCGAAGCGCGGAACGCGCCGCCAGTGATTTGAAAATTGCCGTTAATGTCAATCGCGCCGCTCGCGCCGTTAAATGTTCCGCCGGTTTGCCGGAAGTTATGGTTAATCGGATTGCCGGTCGTAAGCGTTCCCGAACCCGCGTTGAACGTGCCGCCTGTCAGCGTGAAGAAACTGCCCGTGACGGTGATTGGCTGGCTGCCCGCGTTGAACGTGCCGCCGTTCTGCACAAAGTCGCCGCCGCCGTTTGACTGCGGAATGTTGAGCGCCGCGCCGCCCTGATTGACGATGCCCTGACCCAGACGGAAATTGCGAGTCTCGATTGTGCCGCTGCCCGCCATTTCAATCGTCGCTGCCGGGTCGTCCAGATCAATTTTCGGCAGCTTCGCGCCGCTCGGAAACGTGACGGTGCGCGCGCCCGTGCCGTTTGCTATCCGCAGAGTCGCCGGAAAGTCGAGAAATCCTAAACCCGCGCCGTCGAAGTTCGGGCTGACGTTTACCGCGCCTCGCGCCTCAAAGCCGCCGTTGCTGCCGTCAAGCGTCCCGTCATTGAGGTTGAGCGTGCCGGTCACGACGATCATATTTCCAATAAAATTGCTGCCCGAATTGACGCTCACATTATTAAACGGATCGGTGTTCGAAATATTCGAGACGTTCACGCCGTCGAAAACGATTGTGCCGTTATTATGCAGAAACGTGCCGCCCACGTTGTGGTTAAAATGAGCGTCAACGAACATCGTCGCCGACGGAGCGATGAACGTACCGCCGGTTTGGTTAAAACTTACGCCGCCGCCGTCGCGATTAAAATTAATGTCGCCGGTCGAGCCGTTAAACGTGCCGCCGGTCTGCTCGAAACGCCCGCCGATGGTGATCGTGCCGCTTCCTGCGTTAAAGGTCGCGCCGTTTTTCAAAGTTAAGAATCCGCTCATCGAGAGCGGCGCGCTGCTGCCGTTGAAAGTTCCGGATTCCTGCGTAAAGCTGAACGAAAACTGGCTGGGAATGTTGATCGCCGCGCTTGCCGCCTGCGTGATTGTGCCGGTGTAGCCCGCGAGAATTTCGATTTTTTCGAGAGTGATGCTCACATCAATCGTCGCGTTCTTCGTGCTTGTGCCGTCGAAAACGACCGAATCACCGGCGACCGGAACGGTATCGCCCGACCAGTTTGCTGCCTCAGACCAGTTGTTGGTCTGGCCGCCGCCGTCCCAGGTGCGGCTGACGGCTGAAGCGCCGGGAGCAAAATAGAGAAGAAGCGCCGATACGCAGCCAAGCGCGGCAAAGACAAAAGCAATTCGCAGCGTCGCGCGATTCAAGCGGAAATTTTTAATCAAGTTTGAGCCTCTTTGCGTGTCGGCTTTCAGTCTAAACATCTTGTCTGTCCTCCCATTCCTTTATCTGCGCCAGCGAATTTATGCAGACCCATGTTGAGCCTTGCCGCGTCTCGATAAAATGAACCTGCCCCGACTCAATCAAACGATAGAGCATGCGCGCGCTCGTTCCATTTATCTGCGCTCCGAGCTCCGGCTTTATCATCTCGACCTCTGCCTCGCAGCCGTCGCACCATGCGCGAAGAGTCTCGGCAGCTCGTCTAAAGATGAGCGTCTCGCTCGTCTCAAACGTAATCAGAGTCGTCCTTTTAATGTTCAATTGTTGCTCCAGGATTTGGACGGATTAACACCAAATTGGACTGTCGTGTGGCGGTCGTAATTTTTCTTTGCCCGGTGCAGGGCGCTCGCATAAAATGTGCGGGTCGTCGAACAAAGGGCCTTCATTAACGGAGCGCGGGCACACTACGCTCTCCGCTTCAGAGAAGTCCTTTAACCGCGCTTGTTTTTTTCTTTGGATTTTCTTTAGAACGCTTTTTCCTGAGAGTTTTAAGTGTTATGAGCGCCGCGCAGGTAATCTTTTACGAGTTCGGCCCTTTTTGTTTAGACCCTTTGTTGCCCCTGCTTGTGCGCGACGGCCAACCCGTACAGCTTCCGCCCAAAGCTCTTGAGACTTTGGTCGCGTTGATCGAGCGCAAGGGGCGCGTCGTCAGCCGTGAAGAGCTGATGCGAGCCGTTTGGCCCGATTCCTTTGTCGAAGAGAACAATCTGTCGGTCAACGTCTCGCTTCTACGCAAGGCTTTGAGCGAAGGCGCGGACGGAGCTAAATATATCGAGACCGTTCCACGTCGCGGCTATCGTTTTAACGCACCTGTCACCGAAAGACCTGCCGACAATCTCGAACTCATCTACACCAGACGGACGCGTGCGCAGATTCTCATCGAAGAGAGCGAAGAGGTTGGCTCCGATGCTGACGCTGCTGTTGTTGCCACGACCGCGCCCATCGACGCGCTTGACGTAAAAGCAAACACCCTTGAATCAACAACGACGTTTGCTGCGGCGCGAGCTCGCGTCAAATCGGAACGTGCTCGCGCGTCGCGGCGGCGTGTGGCGCTGCTCGCCGTCGTCGTGCTGCTCATAGCTGTTGCGGGCGGAGCAAGAAGTCTATTAAGGCGCGGTTGGCAGGGTGAAGAAGGCGCATCAGAGAAGACAAAGGGCGGCGTGCTTGCAGCCGAAACAGATCGCGTCAGGTCGCTTGCCGTGATGCCGTTTAGAAGTATTGATGGAAGCGATTACAGCGCGCGCAGCAAAAATTCGGCGGGTCAACTGACTGATGCCGTCCGCTCAAGGCTTGGCGCGGCAAACAGCCTTAGGCTGATCTCGGCAAACGCAACGCAAGCCGCGCAGTTGACCCAAAACAACCTGCTGATTGCAGCGCATGCGCTCGAATCCGACGCTGTCCTGACCGGCACGCTCTTCAAAAGCGAAGCGGATGAAATCTATGCGCGGTTTCATCTCGTCAGCGTCGGCAGTGGCGAAGTTTTGTGGGCTGAGACCTTCAGGCAGCCGCACAGCGAGCTGCCCGTTTTGCTCGAAGCGATTGCGCGTAATGTCGAAGGCGGGTTGCAGCAGCTTGCGAGCGCGGACGAGTATGAACGCAGGGCTCGCCTTCACACGCCAAGCCGCGAAGCCTTCCAGCTTTACCTGCAAGGACGTTTCATCTGGGAGCAGCGTCACGATGTTTTCTTCTCAGATGTTGCTTCGCTTGACGAGCCGTCCATAAGCATTAATCAACTTGAACAGGCGCTCTCGCTCGATCCAAACTTTGCGCTTCCTCACGTTGCATTGGCCGATCACTACAAAACCTCCGGTTACTCTTCAAACAAGTGGCGGCTTGCCGAAGAGCACGCGCACAGAGCCGCCGCGCTCGACCCAAATCTGGCCGAGGCGCACGCCACGCTCGGTTTTATACGCATGTTTCATTATTGGGATTGGGCGGGGGCCGAAACTGCGTTTAAGCGCGCGATAGAGCTGAATCCCAACTGCGTGACAGCCCGCCAATGGTATGCGCTCTTTCACGCTCTACGCGGAGACGACGGTAACGGCGCTATTGCCGCAGCTGAGTCTATCCAGGAGATCGTGCGCGCGCGCGAGCTTGCGCCCTACTCTCTGAGCCTTCTGCTCGATGCGGCGGAGATGCAATACTATGCGCGCCACGCCATGGCCTACAACTTCGGCTTCGCCGCCAAATCGCTGCGGCATGCGCACATGCTCAATCCACATTCTCACTCAGTCCGCGACCTGCTCGTGCGGTCTTACTGGATGAACGGGGAGCCCGAGGCCGCCGTCGCGCTGCTCGGATGGCAGCACGGCGGCCCGCAGGACTTTGCGCGCTTTTACGCCGGGCCGCGCAAGGGGACGCGTGATTTTGACAACATCTCGCCCACCGATGCTTACCAACACGCGCTCTGGCACGCACATCTCAACCAGCGCGCTGAGGCGCTTGACCTGCTTGAACGCGCCTTCAACGATCACCACTTCTTTATCATTTATCTCAAGGCCGAACCCTTCTTTGACAATTTGCGCGACGAGCCGCGCTTTCAGGAATTGTTAAGAAAAGTCGGCCTCAAACCTTGAGCGGCCATCTGCTTTGAAACCGGGCTGAAAGCCGCAAGGTTTGCTTTTGAGATTGGACACTCCGGGTAGAAATCGGCGATAATCCCCGCTTTAATGCGAGACTAATTGACGCGTCCGTTACGGTCGTAAGGCTCCTTCCATTATGCCTTCGGCTGTTGATGGAAACTCGTGCGGTCGTTTTTATCTCGCAGCCCCTTTTGCGAAGTCACAAGTTTTTCGGCTCGCCTGTTATCAAACGAACAGAAAGGAATTGTCTTAACTGTGGAAACCACTTTGATGTTGATTTTCGGTCTTGGCCTGACATTTATGATCGCGCTCTTTGCCTTCCGAGGCGCGTTTGCGCCGGAAGGCCGACTCCATCTCTCGCCTGCCGCGCGCCGCGCCGCGCTTTGTCTTGCGCTCTGTTTAGGCTCGGCCTATTTCACCTCGGTCTCTTTCGCTCAGCGCACCGACGCTCCGCGTGAGACGCGCGGCGCAGGGCCAAATACTGCGCAGACGACGCACCACGCGGGCGGCGAAGCCAATCTTGTTTTGCCCGACCTTGAGCGCGTCCGGTTTCTTGGCGACACAAACGGGCGGACGCTTCTGATGGCGGGCATCGTTGTCTGCCTGCTCGGTCTTGGCTTCGGGCTTTGGATTTATACGCAGCTTAAAAACCTGCCCGTCCATCGCGCGATGCGCGAGATATCCGAGTTGATTTATGAGACGTGCAAAACCTATCTCATCACGCAGGGGCGCTTCATACTGATCCTCTGGGTCTTTATCGCCGTCATCATCGCGCTCTACTTCGGATATCTTTCACCGCCTGCTAACCCCGATGTAAATGCGGTCACGCGTCTTATCGTCATCCTTCTGTTCAGTCTCATAGGCATTGCAGGCTCTTACGGCGTGGCGTGGTTTGGCATTCGCGTTAATACATTTGCCAATTCGCGCACGGCCTTTGCCTCTCTCGAAGGCAAGCCTTATCCGATCTATGCGATTCCTTTGAAGGCGGGCATGTCTATCGGCATGATGCTCATCTCGGTCGAGCTTTTAATCATGCTTTTCATTTTGCTCTTTGTTCCGCGCGACTATGCCGGCCCCTGCTTTATCGGTTTCGCCATCGGCGAGTCTTTAGGCGCGGCTGCGCTGCGTATTGCGGGCGGCATCTTTACAAAGATTGCCGACATCGGTTCTGACCTGATGAAGATCGTCTTCAAGATTAAGGAAGACGACGCGCGCAACCCCGGCGTGATTGCCGATTGCACGGGCGACAACGCGGGCGATTCCGTCGGCCCATCGGCGGACGGTTTTGAAACCTACGGTGTGACGGGCGTTGCGCTCATCACCTTTACGCTGCTCGCCGTACCGAGCGAGGTCGTGCAGGTACAACTGCTCGTCTGGCTCTTCGTCATGCGCATCATGATGATTATCGCATCGGCCCTCTCCTATTTCGTCAACGAAGCGATTGCACGCGGAACTTACGCCAACGCTACGACGATGAACTTTGAGAAGCCCCTCACCTCGCTTGTCTGGATCACTTCGATTGTCTCGGTCGTTATCACATACATCGTCTCGTATCTGATCATCCCCGACATCGGCGGCGACGACAGCCTTTGGTGGAAGCTCGCCTCGATCATCTCATGCGGCACGCTGGCGGGCGCGATCATTCCAGAGTTAGTCAAGGTCTTTACCTCGACTGAATCGGCGCACGTCAAAGAGGTCGTCACTTCGTCGGACGAAGGCGGCCCAAGCCTCAATATTCTTTCGGGTCTTGTCGCGGGCAACTTCTCCGCCTACTGGCTCGGCATCGCCATCGTCATCCTGATGGCCGTCGCCTACTACTTCAGCCTGCTGGGTCTTGCGGGATTGATGGCCGCGCCCGCCGTTTTTGCTTTCGGTCTTGTCGCCTTCGGTTTCCTCGGCATGGGGCCTGTCACGATTGCCGTTGACTCTTACGGGCCGGTCACGGACAACGCTCAGTCGGTCTATGAGCTGTCTCTGATCGAACAGCAACCGGGTGTTATTGAAGAGATCAAACGCGACCACAACATCAACGTCAACTTCGAGCGCGCCAAACATCTCCTCGAAGAGAACGACGGCGCGGGCAACACCTTTAAGGCAACGGCCAAGCCGGTTCTGATCGGCACGGCTGTCGTCGGCGCAACGACAATGATCTTTTCGATCATCATGGCGCTGACGGCTGAAAACGGTCGCTTTGTCGCCGAGCGCGTGCAGAACCTTTCGCTCCTGCATGCGCCCTTCGTTCTCGGTCTGATTACGGGCGGCGCGATCATCTACTGGTTTACGGGCGCGTCGATTCAGGCGGTGACGACCGGAGCTTATCGCGCGGTCGAATTTATCAAGAGCAACATCCGGCTTGACGATACGGTTGTTAAGGCGAGCGTCGAAGACTCGAAAAAGGTCGTGCAAATCTGCACGCAGTATGCGCAGAAAGGTATGTTCAATATCTTTCTGACAGTCTTTTTCGCATCGCTCGCTTTCGCCTTTGTCGAGCCTTATTTCTTTATCGGCTACCTGATCTCAATCGCCATCTTCGGCCTCTATCAGGCCATCTTTATGGCGAACGCAGGCGGCGCTTGGGACAACGCCAAGAAGATCGTCGAAGTGGAACTCAAGGCGAAGGGCACGCCTTTGCATGACGCGACGGTTGTGGGCGATACGGTCGGCGATCCCTTCAAAGACACATCGTCTGTGGCGCTTAACCCGGTCATCAAGTTTACGACGCTCTTCGGTTTACTGGCCGTCGAATTGGCCGTCAGCTTGACGCGTGAAAACGACGGCGACCCGACGCTGACGCGCGTTCTTGCGCTCGCCTTCTTCCTCGTCTCAGTCTATTTCGTCTGGCGCTCGTTCTACGGCATGCGAATCGGCACAGAGGTCAAGGCGGCGCGCGGCGCGGCAAGCGTTGGCGAGATAGCCGCAGGCTCGATGGGAACCGATACCGAAGGCGTGCGGCGCGACAGGGCGAGCGACCGTGTGCGATAACAATGATTGATAAGTCATGAGTGGTAAGAAAGAAGTCGGGAGTCAGAAGTCAGAACATGTCAGTTGCTTTTTCTTTCGTCTCCTGACTTCTGAGTTCTGTCCCCCTTCACGTCCTTTTGGAGGAATGCTGTGAGCACTACTTACGTTAAAGCAGAGACATTGATGGGCGCGGCAGTTGCCCCTTTGGATTGGTTGAAGTCGGTCGCTTTAGTCGTCGGCTTTAGCCTGTTGACGGCTCTGGCGGCGCAGGTCGTCGTGCCGTTGCCGTTTACGCCCGTGCCGATAACTGGGCAGACCTTTGCCGTGCTTTTGACGGGCGCGCTTCTGGGGTCGCGTCTGGGCGCGGCGGCGATGATTCTCTACCTGGTCGAGGGCGCAGCCGGTCTTCCCTTTTTCCGTGCGGGCGCGGGTGGCGCGGCGCACTTCGCGGGGCCGACCGCCGGTTACTTGCTCGCCTTCCCTGCCGCCGCCTTTTTGACCGGGCTGCTTGCGGAGCGTGGTTGGGACAGGAGATTTCTGTCGGCGGCGGCGGCGATGTTTCTCGGCTCGGTCGTCATCCTTTTGGCGGGTTGGGCCTGGCTCACGCTCTTTTTCGGCACGGCTGA
>CBDUCU010000052.1:0-12989 GCA_965365725.1 uncultured bacterium
CAACATCACGCCAAACGGACTTTTTCCAAGACCCGCCGAACCCGTCCCGGAAAATCTCGGCGCGCTCTGCGAGGCCGTGCGCGAGCACAAGGCCGATGTCGGATTCGCGCAGGACATGGACGCAGACCGTCTGGCCGTTGTTTCAGAAAACGGCGTGCCCATCGGCGAAGACAATACGCTTGTGCTTGCGGCGCTCTATGCTCTGTCGCGCGAGCGCGGCCCGGTCGTCGCCAATCTCTCGACGACAACAGCGCTCAAGGATGCAGCCGCGCGTTTCGATTGTCAGCTCTACGAGTCGAAGATCGGCGAGGTGAATGTGACGGACGAGATGCGGCGCGTCGGTGCAGTCATTGGCGGCGAGGGCAACGGCGGCGTTATCTATCCGCGCATCAATTTCGCGCGCGACAGTCTGGTCGGTATGGCTCTCATCCTTCATCTACTCACAGAATCAGGTCAGACCGTCTCGCAGATTCTCGACACGCTGCCGCACTATCGGATGATTAAAGAGAAAACGCCTTGCCCCTCATACAAGATCAAGGACGTGTTGAAGACGATTCTGCAAACTTACGCTTCATACCCTGTGGACACGCGCGACGGTGTAAAGGTCGTGCTGCCAGACGGTTGGTTTCTCGTCAGAGGCTCGAATACGGAGCCAATCATCCGCGTAGTCGCAGAAGCCGAAACTGACGAGCGCGCAAAACGAATTGTCGATACGGTCTTTGCGCAGGTGCAAATTTGCATCAACTCCTGACTCGCAGTTGTTTCTCGAAAGCTCGCCGCAACCTTGTATCACTCATCTGTGTCTTGTCGCTTAATCGCGTTATGAAGCAATTTTCAAAACTCCTTTCACTGCTACTCATCACCGTCTTACTGACAACGCTTGGCAACGCAAAGACGCACAGCACGTGGTCTTCCTCGCAGCAGGAGAAAAGCGTTGGCTGGCGCATCATCGGCCCGGGCGGAGGAGGCGCACAATACCGCCCGACCGTCAGCCCGCACGACCCGAACACGGTTCTTGTCGCATGCGATATGACAGGCTCTTACATCACGCGCGACGGCGGAAAATCATGGCGACAGTTTAACCTGCGGACGAGAGTCGATGCCTTCGCCTTCGACCCCAAAGACCCGAAGATTATCTACGCCGGTTCGAGCGGACTTTTTCGCTCAGTGGACGGCGGCGAAAGCTGGCATCTCGTCTTCCCTTCACCTTCCAGCGTGACAGCCGAGCGCATGGTCGGCGATCACGCACAGCACTCTTTCGTCTCGAAAGACAACTGGCCCGGCGGGAGTGTGCAGGCCATTCGCATCGACCCGGATAAAACCGACCACATCTATATCGCAGTCAAGTCTCAAAAGCTGCAACTCTTCCGCTCGGCAGATCGTGGCCGAACCTGGCAGCGCGGTGATGCTGCGACGGGCGACGAAGTGCGCGCTCTCTACCTCGACCCGACCTCGCCAAAAGAGAACCGTCAGCTTTATCTCTTTACTGATGCCGGTGTCGGCGTTGGTTCATCTAAAGAGTTCAGCTTTCATAACGTCAAACTGCCGGACGGAATTGAGTCTCTCTCCGGCGCTGCCGTCGGTCTCGACCCGCAGACGCAGCGTCCCGTCTTCTACATCACATCGGCACGCAAAGATGGCGACAAACTATCGACCGGCGTATTCCGTTCGACGGACCTGGGGCTGACGTGGACGGAGTTGAGCGGGGATTTGCAACCGAAGGGCGCGCCAAATTCAACGGCAAGACGCGCGCCTGTTTTCACGCTCGTCGCCTGCGCCGAGCGTGATGCGCGCACCGTCTATCTTGTTGCGCGTCGCTACGCGGAAGAGTCGGGCGCGGGCGGGGTTCGGAATTATTTTGGGATAATGAAGAGCGCAGACGGCGGCGAGACGTGGGGTTGGGCTTTGAAAGCGACGGGGCGCGATGAGCCGCCAAACAGAAAAGATGGATGGCTTGGTCGCAGCTTCGGGCCGGGCTGGGGCGGCGCGCCGCTCGGACTCGGTGTTGGCCCGGCAAACCCGGAGGTCTGTTATGCCACCGATTGGGGCACGACCTATCGAACGTTGGATGCCGGCGGCAGTTGGCAACAGGTCTATTCCGAAGATCATGCGGACGGGTCTGTCTCATCACGCGGTCTCGATGTGACGACGACCTACGGCGTTCACTTCGACCCGCTCGATGCGAAACATCTCGCCGTCTCCTATACAGACATCGGTTTGTTTCATTCGACGAACGGAGGGCGTTCCTGGCAACACTCGATCAAGGGTGTTCCGGAAGAGTGGATCAACACCTGTTACTGGGTCGTCTTCGACCCGCAGGGGAAAGGGCGCGCGTGGTCTGCATGGGGCAACGCGCATGATTTGCCCCGCCCCAAAATGTTCCGCGACGGAAACTTTGCTCGCTACAAAGGCGGAGTTGCACGCACGGACGACGGGCTTGCAACATGGAAAGAATCGTCCAATGGAATGCCCGAAAACACTGTCACGACTCATCTCGTGCTCGACCCCAAAAGCCCCGCCAATCGTCGCACGCTCTACGCCGCAGGTTTCGGCAAAGGCATCTTCAAATCGACGGACGACGGGCGCACATGGTCTCTCAAAAACAGGGGCGTCAACGGGAACATGAATGCTTGGCGGTTAGTCCTCACGCCCGACGGCACACTCTATCTTCTGGTTGCGCGCGGGCTTGAGCAGGGGCGCGAGGTTGATGGCGCGCTCTACAAATCAACCGACGGCGCGGAGAGCTGGCAAAGCGTCGCGCTCCCGCCCGGCGTAAACGCACCCAACGACCTCGTCTTCGATCACACAAATGCGCGACGAATGTATCTCGCCGCATGGCCGCGCACAACCGACGGCGTTGAGAAACACGGCGGCCTCTACGCGACCGAAGACGGCGGCAACAGATGGCGCGTCGTCTTCAACCCGTCGGCACACGTTTACGGCGTGGCGCTCGACCCCGCGCGGCCCTCGACAGTCTTTATCAACACTTTCGATGGTGCGGCGTATCGCTCGGACGACCGGGGAGTGAGATGGCAGCGTCTCGGCGGCTATAATTTCAAGTGGGGACATCGTCCCGTCCCAGACCCACACAATCGAGGGATGCTCTATCTGACGACCTTTGGGAGCAGCGTCTGGCACGGCCCGGCTCAAGGCGTGCGCGGCGCATTCGAGGACATTCACTCCATCAAGTGATCTATGAACTACGCAATCGGCATCGACCTCGGCGGCACAAACATCAAGGCCGTCGCCGTCAACGAAGCGGGAGATGTGTTGGAGCAATCCGCCGCCGACACGCAAGATGATGCGCGCGGCGCTTGGGCCGCCTGCGTCCGCGATCAGATAAAACTTTTAGAGGAGCGTCTCGGCGCGCGCGCGGCTTGCATCGGCATCGCGTCGCCCGGAATGGTCGCGCGCGACGGGCGCTCGATGGCTTCGGTGAGCGGGCATCTCGAATCTTTACAGGGCTTCGATTGGGTTGATTATCTTCAGGCGGAGCGAAAGGTCGCGCTGCTCAACGATGCGCATGCGGCGCTGCTTGCTGAAAGCTGGAGAGGCGCGGCGGCGGGCGCGCGCGACGCTGTGCTTCTCACGCTCGGCACAGGGGTGGGCGGTGCGATCCTGACGGGAGGCAAATTGTTGACGGGTCATCTCGGCAGGGGCGGGCACATCGGGCACATCTCTCTCGACACGGACGGCGAGCCGGACAGTCTCGGTATTCCCGGCACGCTCGAAGAGGCCATCGGCAACCGCACGCTTGCGGCGCGCTCGCGCGGACTCTTTCAAACCACAGAGCAGCTCGTCGCCGCATACACGGCCGGCGATGCAAACGCCAGCCGCATCTGGCTCAGATCAATCTATCAGCTCTCATGCGCCGTCACATCGATGATAAACGTCCTCGACCCGGAAGTCTTTGTCATCGGTGGCGGAATAGCGCGCGCGGGCGCGGCACTTTTTGATCCGCTCAATCAATATCTCGATCTGATGGAGTGGAGACCGGAAGGAGGACGCGTCCCGGTTCGCGCTGCCGCACTTGGCAGCAGCGCGGGCGCACTCGGGGCAGCGCGTCACAGCATGCAAGCCTTGTCAGCTTCTTAAGAAACGGTAATGATGTCGTGAGTGAATAATAAGCTGCCGGATGGAACTGGCATGTTGAATTTAGAGAGACAGGCCAAAATACTTGAGCTGATCGAGGAGCACGGCAAGGTCGAAGTGCCGGATCTCAGTCGTCGTCTGAGCGCCTCTGAAGTCACCATCCGCAAAGACCTCAAAGAGTTGCAGAGTCGTGGGCTTTTGCGACGCGCGCACGGCGGCGCAGTTCGAGCCGAGACCGTCAGCGCAGACCCCTCGTTGCAAATCAAGGCCGCGCTTCATGCAGATGAAAAACGGCGTATCGGGCAGGCCGCCGCCGCACTCGTCAGCGATGGCGAATCGCTGATCCTTGATTCCGGCACGACGACTCTACAAGTCGCACGTCATCTCAAAACCTGTCGTGGATTGAAGGTGATCACCAACGCTCTCAACGTGGCGACCGAGCTGATCGGTGCTGACGAGGTTGAAGTGATTCTTCTCGGCGGGATGCTCAGACAAAACTCGGCATCTCTCGTCGGACAGTTTGCCGAAGAGATGCTCAGACAGTTTTCTGTGGACAAGCTTTTCCTCGCGGTTGACGCGGTCGATCTTGAATTTGGCTTGAGCACGCCAAACCTTGACGAGTCGCGCGTTAATCAGGCGATGGTGCGTGCGGCTAAAGAGAGAATTCTTGTTGCCGATTCAAGCAAGTTTGGCAGGCGCAGCCTGTCGCGCATCGTGCCGCTTGCTGATATCAACAAGATCGTCACCGACCGTGGGCTGTCGCAATCAATGCAGGTTGCGTTAAAAGAACTCGGCATCGAGATCATTCTCGCCTGAATCTTCACACCGAGACCGCCGCTAATAAATCTTTACCTGCGTGACGACGCGGTTGATGGCCCCCTTCGGGCTTGGCGTGTCGGGCTTGAGCCCTTGCTCCAGCGACGAGAAGAGTCCAAAGAGCTGGCCGAAGACAACGTCGAGCGGCGGCCTGTATAAATCTTCAAGCGTCTGCTCAAGACCTAGCGCAAGCGTCTGGTCAAACTCATCCTCCCCCGCGCCAGCCGTCAAATCAGGGCGAACAACGACGATCTTTCCCGCGAGCCGTTTCTCTTTTATCTCTCTGAGCAAATCCAGCTCGTAGCTTCTGCGCCGTTTGTCGCCGGAGAGAAACCCGACGACCAAAGTCTCTGCGTCAACCGCAGACAAAGGGCCGTGCCTGATTCCGAGAAAGGATTCCGACCACGTCAGGATGCGGCCCGCCGTCAGCTCAACGACCTTCAAGGCCGACTCGACCGCAACGGCCTTGAGCGGCCCCGTGCCAAGAAAACAGAATTTTGTAAATTGCCCGGCTGCAAGTTCGGCTGCCGCATCCGCCGCCGCGCCGATCGTCTTCTCCGCGCTTCGGGCAAGCGCTTCAACCGTCGTCTCGTAAGCCGACAGGTCGCGGATGTGAGCGAGACACTGGCCCGCAACGACCATGTTCGAGAATGAGCTTGTCATCGCCAATCCCCGGTCGTTGACCGCATCGTCAAGAACGAGACAGAAGACGTTTTCGCGGTCGCGGAAATCACGCGCCATGCGGCCCGCGCCGTTGCAGGTCACAATCAGATGTTGAACTTCCGGATAGCGCTCAAGCGCGGCTTCAATGACCGCCACGCCTTCTGAGCTATCACCCGAACGCGAAAACGAGACCCATAGATATCGTCGAGTGGGGATGACGTATTCGTCCAAACTCGTCAGCAGGTCTGTGCTTGGAACGGCCTGCACCTCGCAACGCCATTCGCGTCGAAGAAGCGAGGTCAAAGCACGCCCGATATAATCCGACGTTCCCGCACCAATCAGATAAACCGTCGCGCTCGCTTCGCCTGCCTCACTGAACAAACCCGTGCGCGAGAGAAAATTTAGAACCTCTTGCCGACGCGACGAAAAATCCTGATGGGTGCGCCGCCACGTCTGAGGCTGTTGTGCAATCTCGCGCGGCGTGTGCTGTAGCCCGCGCGAGGCCTTCTCTTCGCCATCAATCGACAGCAGTTTGCTCAATGCATCCATCAGTGTTATGCCTTTTTGTCTTGCTTGATATGAAGCCTTGTCGCAAGCTTTAATGTATCTGTTTCAAAGGCTTTACATTTAGTTTCGCGATATACTACAATTCGCCATCTTTGTAAGTAATCGTAAATATTCGCAACAAAATAGTCAAACTTGATGCGAGAAACTGCACTCAACGAAGGTGTCGCTGTGATCGGCGAATTAAACGTCGATGCAGTGGCGACGGGCTTAACACAACCACCCAAACTCGGCTCTGAAATCCTCGCCGAAGATTTTCAATTGACGCTTGGCAGCGCCTCGGCCATCTTCGCCTGCGGCGTGGCAAAACTCGGCCACGATGTAACCTTTATCAGCAAAGTCGGGCGAGACGACTTTGGCAGCTTCTGTCTCAATGCGCTCAGAGAGGCGGGCATCTCGACGCGTCACGTCCTGCGCGATGAGCAGGAGAAGACCGGCATCACGCTCGCCCTCAGCACGCGCGCCGACCGCGCTCTCGTCACATACCTCGGCGCAATCTCGACGCTCAGTTACAATCAGGTAAAGATGTCGCTTCTCAAGGGCAAGCGTCATCTTCATCTCACATCATACTTTCTACAAGAAGCACTCCGCCCATCGTTTCCGCGAATTTTGAAAGAGGCTCAGAGCGCGGGCCTGACCACTTCGTTTGACCCGAATTCAGACCCGACCAGCAATTGGAACGAAGAGATTTGGGATGTGATTGCGCATGCAGACATATTCTTTCTCAACAAGACGGAGGCGCTTCAATTGACGCGCGCGCGCGACACACGCGGCGCACTCAAAAAGTTGGGCGAGCGCGTTCCATGCGCCGTCGTCAAACTCGGGCCGAAAGGCGCTGTCGCAATCAAGGATGGGCGCGTCGCCGCCGCCGAAGGTTTTGCGGTTGAGGCGCTCGACACGACCGGCGCGGGCGACACGTTTGCCGCAGGCTTCGTCTCGGCCTATATCAGAGGAGAGTCTCTGGAAGATTGTCTGCGCACGGGCAATGCCTGCGGCGCGCTCTCGACGTTGAAAGCAGGCGGCACCGCCAATCAACCCGACCTTGCAACGCTGAAAAAGTTTTTCCGCGCACACGCAAAAAGCGCAAACTAAACCCACACGGGAGTTTTAATCAGCACTTATGTCAACATCGGGCGAACAGCGAGAGAACACAAACACACACGCTCGCACGCTTGTGCCGAGCCGTCAATTGCTGGATGCTGCGCGCCGTGAAGGTCGCGCCGTCGCCGCGCTCAACTTCTACAACGCCGAGACGCTGCGCGCACACACCAAAGCGGCCAACGAATCGGGCGCGTCTCTGATCCTTCAAACCACTGAATCGACCATTCGCTATCTCGGCATCAAGATGGTCGTCGCCATGGCGCGCGCCGCCGCCGAAGAGATCGAGCGACCGGTAGCGCTTCATCTCGATCACGGCGCGAGCTATGAGCTGGCCGAGCGTTGCGTCGAGGCCGGCTACACGTCGGTGATGATTGACGGCTCGAAGCTCTCGTTTGATGAGAACTGCGATGTGACGCGGCGCGTCTGCGAGATGGCGCACGCGGCAAACGTCTCGGTCGAGGGCGAGCTTGGACACGTCGCACACAACGACGAGGCAGCCGACATCACGCGCTTCTACACGCGCCCTGAGGACGCTTTGCGTTTTGTCGAAACGACGGGCGTTGACGCGCTCGCGGTCGCGGTGGGCACGGCGCACGGTTTTTACAAAGGCGAGGTGAGGCTCGATTTTGAGCGTCTCAAGCAGATACGCGAGGCCGTCGGCGAGCGCGCTTCGCTGGTTTTGCACGGCGGCTCAGGCGTTCCTGAAGAGTTGCTGCGAGAGGCGGTTGCGTCGGGCATCGCCAAGATCAACTTTGGCACCGAGCTAAAAAACGCCTTTACGCTGGCCGTCAAAAATTCTCTCGCTGCAAGCGACGAGATCGATTTGCGTAAGACGTTTGCCCCCGCCGTCGAAGCCGTGCGCGAAGTCTCGTTATCAAAGATTAAGATCTGTTCGTTGCAGTAAGACGAGTATTTGCGCCGGCTGTGCCCCGACACGGCGGAAGGCTCGCGAAAAGACCCAAAGCCCCTAAATCATCCATCTCTGCCTAAAGCCAGAGGACCGTCTCATGCACCTAAGCACGCTTGACTGGATCATAGCCATCCTCGCCGTCGCCGTCTGTTTCGTTCCGGCGCTCTTCTTCAGCAAACGTTCGGGCAAAAGCACAGCCGAGTTCTTCGCCTCGGGCCGTTCAGTCCCGTGGTGGCTCGCCGGCCTCTCGATGGTCGCGACCACGTTTAGCAGCGACACGCCGAACCTCGTCACAGACATCGTCAGGCGGCAGGGCGTGGCGGGCAACTGGGTCTGGTGGGCTTTTGTCTTGACGGGCGTGGCGACAGTCTTTTTCTACGCGCGTTTGTGGCGACGCTCCGGCGTGCTGACCGACCTTGAGTTCTACGAGATACGCTATTCGGGGACGGCGGCTAGCGCCGTTCGCGGATTTCGCGCCGTCTATCTGGGCCTGTTTTTTAACTGTCTCATCATGGCGACGGTGAATCTCGCAGCATGCAAAATCGCCGCGATTCTGTTTGGATTGCCGCGCTGGCAGACGCTTCTCTTCGTCGGTCTTCTCAACGTCGTCTTCGCCGCGCATTCGGGGTTGTGGGGCGTGCTCGTCATCGACATGATTCAGTTCTTCATCAAGATGACGGCCGTTGTGGCGGCTGCCTACTTTGCGCTGCGCCTTCCACAGGTCGGAGGACTCACCGGCCTCGTCGATAAGCTCTCGGCCACGCCGGGGCCGGGCGGCATCAACTATCTCAACGTGCTGCCCGACTTCACTAATAATTGGGAGCTGGCCGTCGCGGTCTTTATCCTGCCTGTCGCCGTGCAGTGGTGGTCGGTCTGGTATCCGGGGGCCGAGCCGGGCGGCGGCAGCTACATCGCCCAGCGGATGCTCGCCTCGAAGTCGGAGAAGGATTCACTGGGCGCGGTGCTCTTTTTCAACGTCGCGCACTATGTTCTCAGACCCTGGCCCTGGATTCTTGTGGCGCTTGCCTCGATCATCGTCTATCCGCAGCTCTCCGACATACAGGCTGCGTTCCCCAATCTCGATCCGACGCTTCTGGGCCACGACATCGCGTATCCGGCGATGCTCAAGTTCCTGCCCGTCGGTTTTGTCGGGCTGATGGTCGGCGGGCTTGTGGCCGCCAACTCTTCGACCATCCTGACGCACCTCAACTGGGGCGCGTCCTATCTCGTCCATGATTTTTACCGACGCTTCATACGCCGCGACGCTTCGGAGAAGCATTACGTGATGGCGGGCCGCATGGCGACGGTTCTGCTCTTTCTTATCTCGTCGGCGCTCGTCTTTGTGCTCGAATCGGCGAAGGATGCCTTTGACATAATCTTACAGGTCGGCGCGGGCACAGGGTTGCTCTATCTTCTGCGCTGGTTCTGGTGGCGCATCAACGCGTGGAGCGAGGTCGTCGCGATGATTAGCTCGTTTCTCATCTCGGTCGCCTTCCTCACGCTCGACAAGGCGGGAAACATTACGACCGCCCAACGCCTTGTCATCACCGTCGTCGCCACCACAGTTTGTTGGGTTCTCGCCGCCTATCTCGCGCCGCAGACCGACCGCCGCACGCTGATCGAGTTCTATCGAAAGGTGCATCCGGCGGGGCCGGGGTGGGCCGCGATTCGGCGCGAGGCTGGCATCTCTGAATCATCCGTTGAACGAGCCGACAACATCCCTCTGGCGCTGCTTGGCTGGGTCGCTGGCTGCACGGTGATCTGGTCGTCGCTTTTCACAGTCGGCAACTTCCTGTACGGGCGCACGGCCTACGCGCTCGCTCTGTTCGTCGTCTTTATCCTGAGCGGGATTGTTCTGCTCCGCGTCATCAATACGCTTTGGTCAACGCCGAGCAGGATATCGGGCGAAGAGGGCGAGCCGACGGATGAAGCATCGTAGGCGACGACTGCTTTAGGTTGACCCGATCAAAACGTCGGTCTCGATAAAGACGGACGATTGATGAAAAGAGGTTGCGCAAGGACTTGCACGGCGAAGCCGCAGACAAATTTATCGAGATGGTCAATGCGCGCGTCGAGACAGACCTGCGTTTGACTGACTTCGCCCCGCGCACCTCGCTCGTCGTTCCCGTTCACGAAGTGTCGCGTGCAAAATATCCGGCCATCGACTTTCACAACCACCTCGACGCGCAAGAACCGACAGACGTTCTGCGCGTGATGGACGCATGCAACATCGAACGCGTCGTCAACATCACGATGCGCGTCGGCGACGAAGCTTTTGACATGATCGAGCGCTTCCGACGCGCCGCGCCCGAACGTTTCTCAACTATTGCGTGGATGGACTGGAGCGATCTTTCCGAGCCGGATTTCTTCGCACGCTCTATCGACCGACTCGAACGTCTGGTCGAGCGCGGCGCATGCGGTCTGAAAATCTGGAAAGACCTCGGTTTGACTCTGCGCGATGCGGACGGATCGATGCTGCGTGTGGACGACGAGAGGCTTGCGCCGCTTTTTGAGAAGGCTGCCGAGCTTGGCATCTTCGTCATGTTCCACACCGCCGACCCGGACGCGTTCTTTCTGCCCATCGACCGTTTTAACGAACGCTACGAAGAGCTGGCTGCGCATCCGGATTGGGGTTTTCACGGCTCGCATTTTACAAAGGCCGAGCTGATCGAGCAGCGCAACCGCGTCTTTGCGCGCCACCCGCAGACGATTTTTGTCGGCGCTCACGTCGCCGAGCGTTCCGAGCATCTGGCTGAAGTCGGTCGGTGGCTCGACGCGCATCCAAACTTTCAGATCGACATCAGCGCGCGCACCGCCGAACTCGGGCGACAGCCCTTTACGGCCCGCGACTTTTTTCTTAAATACGCCGATCGCATCCTCTTCGGCACAGACCTCTTGCCCGAAGAAGAGATGTACCGGCTGCACTTTCGTTTTCTTGAAACGGCGGACGAGTATTTTGATTATCCCTCGCACGCATCGCGTCAAGGGCGCTGGCAAATTTACGGGCTTGATCTGCCCGACGAAGTTTTGCGCCGCATCTATCGCGATAACGCGCTCAGGCTCTTAGGCAATTGACGACGGAAAACACAGGCAAGCGAAAACAGAAGAGTTCAAAGTGAAGGCGGCTATTGAGGAAGATTGCGCTCTTCAAGTTTGTCTAAACGATCTTCAAGATCGCCTTGAATGCGCGATAAATCAGAAAAGGCGGAGCGAAACATACGACGAAAATCTTTATTCTCATCTTCGACTCTGGTCAATCGTGTATTCACTTCTTTCAACTGTTCAAGCACGCTTTCCCAAATCGGGCGCGTCTCCTGTAAACGTCGGTCAACCTTTTCTTCAAGCGTGCCGAACCGTTTATCTATGGAATCCAAACGTGACAGGATTAACTTCAAATCTCCGTTCGGCAGATTTTGTGTGGCATCTTCACTCATGTTCGAGATTATGTGGCTTATTGAAATTTCATTCAAGCGCGAATTAGCTGTACGAAGCCGTCAAGAAGGATGCGGCATAACAAATGATTATCTGCATTAGCGCAAACCCCGCAATTGACCGCCGTCTGCACTTAAATAAAATCAACCTGGGAACTGTCAACCGCGCTTCGGCAGCCGTCGCGTTGCCCGGCGGAAAGGCCGCGCATGTTGCGATGGCGACGCGCGCGCTCGGCGAAGAGGTGATGTGGGTCGGCTTTCTCGGCGGCGCGACTGGAATCGAATGCGAGAAGGGGTTGTCGGCTTTGGGCATCCCCATCGCAACCGTCGTCACCACGACCGAGACGCGCACCAATCTTGAGATTATCGAAGCGGACGGCACGGTCACAGAGATTTTAGAGCCGGGCGGGCGCGTCACCGATGGAGAGGTCGAACGGATGCTGACGCTCTGCCGCGATCTCTTCTCTGAATACGCAAGCAGCGCACAGGTCATACTCTCAGGGAGCTTGCCGCCGGGCGTGCCCGTAGATTTTTACGCGCAGCTGATTCGTCTCGCTCACGCACACAATTGTCGCGCGCTGCTCGACACGAGCGGTGAGGCGTTGCAGGCCGCGCTCAAAGCATCGCCCGATGTAGTAAAACCGAATCGTGATGAGACCGAAGCATTAACAAACATCTCCGTCAGCGACATGCGCACGGCGACACAGGCGGCGCGTCTTCTTTTTTCGGCGGGCGCGCGCGGCGTGGCAATCTCGCTCGGCGCAGAGGGGATGTTCTGGCAACCTTCGGCGGACTCAACCCCTTTTCTGGCGCGTTCTCCGCGCATCGAGGCGCGCTCAGCCGTCGGCTGCGGCGACGCATCGTTGGCGGGCTTCGCCGTCGCACACCTTCGCCGACTCGTAGGTCAGGATGCGGTCAGATTCGCCGCCGCCTGTGGGACGGCAAATTGTCTGGCCGAAGCTCCGGGCATGATCGCCGCAGGCGAGGTCGAACGCATTGCACGCCAGGCGTCAGTCTCGGCGGTCGGGGCCGGCGACTAGATTTTCGCGGGAGGATTCTAAAACTCATGACGCTTCGACTGGCGCTCGTCGGGTGCGGTGAACATTCCCGACACAGCCACGCCGCACCGCTCGCCAGATACGCCGCCGCGCACGCGGGCGAGATTGAGCTCGTCGCGGCGTGCGACCTCAATCTCACGCGCGCCGAAGAGTTCTGCCGCGAGTACGGTTTTGAGCGTGCCTATCAAAATCTGGATGAGTTGCTTGCGCGCGAGCCGCTCGACGCTTGCGTCACGGTCATGCCGGTCGAGCGCATCGGTGAAGTCGCCGCCGTGTTGCTCGAACGCGGCATTCGCTGTGTCATTGAAAAACCGCTCGGCGCGTCGCTCGAAGAGGTTGAGCAACTTGCAGAAT
>CBDUCU010000053.1:0-12925 GCA_965365725.1 uncultured bacterium
CAAGCCCGTGTTCGCCTGCGCGAGCCGCTTCTATCGCTGCGTTTAAGGCAAGCAGGTTTGTTTGATCTGCGATGTCGTCGATGGTCTCGACGATCTTGCCGATTGACTCGGCGCGCGAGCCCAATTCGTTGATCGTCCGTCCTGCCGACTCTACTGATGTCCCGATGCGGTGCATGCTCTCGCCAGCCGACTCCAGCGTCTGTTGTCCCTTTTGTGCGGCGGTGTCAGCCGAAGCCGTCAGCTCGGCGAGACGCTTTGTGTTTGCAGCGATGCCGTGAAGACTTGAAACCATCTGCGTGACGGAAGCAGAGGTTTCGGTCGCGGCGGCTGATTGCGTCTGCGAGTTGGAGGCGACCTGACGGATCGAGGCCGCCATCTCATGGATGGTCGCGGTAATCTCTTCCGATGATGAGGCGAGCGTCTGCGAATTCTGCTTCGACTCGTCGGAAGCTTCGGCAATCTGCGTCGAAGCGGTTGCCACTTGATTCGAGCCTTGTCCGATCTGTCCGATTGAATCTCTGAGGCCGAGAATCATCTTCTTAAATGAACCGCCAAACTGGTCTTTTTCGGACTTTGGCTCGACCTCAGCAGTCAGGTCGCCGCCAGCGATACGGTTCGAGACTTCGGCCATCTGTTTGAGATAGGCCGTCATGTCGTTCATCGCCAACGTCAGTTGTCCGGTCTCATCCGACGTGCTGACGGCGACCGCATCCGGAAGGATGCCTTCGGACAATTGTTTGGCCGATTCGACTGCCTTGACGATCGGGCGCGAGATTGCATTTGACAACCAGAGCGCACAACAGACGGCGAAGATGGACGAGCCTGTGAGCAGCCCGATGATCCACATCAGCGAGATTCTATATATATAGGCCACGCGTTTTGAGGAGATATCGCCGCCCGTTTGCTGAAACTTAAACAGCTCGCGCGTGACATCAAGCGCCTTTAAAAAACTTGCGCGCGAATCGCCGAAGATAATGATCTTTGCTTCTTCGCTTTTTCCTTGCCTTAACAGTGTGATTATCTGCTCGTGATAGCCCGAGTATTTTGTGTAGTGCTCATTGAGTTCGTCATACAGCTTTTGTTCTTCGTCGTTAAAGACCATCTTTTCATAGTCGCGGAGTAGCTGATCTACTTCCGCTTTCGTTTGGGCAACTTCGGCCAGAAAGACCGCTTTCAGCTTTTCGTCGGGGGCTGCGTCAATCAATACTTCAAGCGCGCGAACCCGGTTCAGCTTTGAGTTGAACTGACCAATATGGTCAATCGACGGCAGCCAATTTCCCGTCAAAACAGTTGTCTCTGCATTCATCTCGCGTATGCGAATCAGACTGCAAACACCAATCACGAACACTATCAGCAGTAGAGCGGCAAAGCTCCCGAGGAGCTTTCTCCGTATTGTCCAACTCATCTTCGACTCTCCTTAACCTTATTTTGATTGAATATGCGGCGGAGGGGTCAATTCAGCCCGCCACAAACAGCCCTTGAGTGTTGTGATCTCAGCCATAAATCTCCTCTCAGCATCCTCGATGAGGATGCGCAGCCGGTCGTCCAACTTCCTGGCTTGAGGAGCTTGCCTGTCGTCAAGCAAAGAGATCACGCGCCGCATCGCAAGCACAGCGCTCTAACAGGTTTATCGGTAAAAGCGCTGCGCCACTTTAGAAATGTTTTATTTTGATTGGAACGTTGAAGCGCGCAAACTTAAGAATTGGCTTAATAAAATACGTGTTGGCCCGAGCAACTTTTGCCCATCCGAATAGATCGGTTATGAATAAAAGATGAGGACTCGATTTAATGTTGAATCGAGTCCTCAGAATTGTGCTGCGCGCTTCCTGTTTTAGAAACGGATTTAAGTTCTTCTTCCTTCGTCAAGCACTTCTCTTATTTTGCGCAGCAGAGCGTCGGGCGTAAACGGTTTTTGAAGAAAGTGTGTGCCCTCTTGCAGCACGCCGTGATTGATGATCGCTGAGTCGGTATAGCCCGACATAAAGATCACGCGCATCTCCGGATGAAGCGGTGCCACCCGTTCGGCCAGATCGCCGCCGCCGAGCCTCGGCATGACCACGTCTGTAATCATCAGATCGATTGGCTCGCGCTGTTGCTCGGCGAGCAGCAACGCCTCTGCACCGTTTGACGCTTCGATGACCGCATAGCCAAACTCTTCCAAAACTTCGCGCGCCAGATTGCGAATCATCGGCTCGTCTTCGACGAGCAGCACGACCTCTTTGCCTCGCGGGCTTTGGACGAGCGCATCATTTGTCTCGCTTTCCGTCTCTTCTTCGACTTGCGGCAGATAGATTTTGAAAGTTGTTCCCCGTTCGATTTCCGAATAGACCCAGATATAGCCGCCCGACTGTTTGACGATGCCATAGACGGTCGAGAGCCCAAGCCCCGTCCCTTTGCCCATCTCTTTGGTTGTAAAAAACGGTTCGAAGATGCGCGCCTGCGTCTCTTTGTCCATCCCCTCTCCGTTGTCTGAAATCGCCAGCATCACATAGTGGCCGGGCGACATCTCGACACCGTGACTACGCGCATAGCGTTCGTTAATCGTTACGTCGCCCGTCTCGATGGTGAGCCGCCCGCCCTTCGGCATCGCATCGCGCGCATTGACGGCGAGGTTCATTAAGACCTGTTCGATCTCGCCGGGGTCGGCCTTGACCTTTGCCAGTCGAGGGTCGAGGACGGTCGTAAAATCTATGTCCTCTCCGATCAGCCGCCGCAGCATCTTTTCTATGTCACGGACAATGTCGTTGAGGTTGATAATCTTTGGCTGCAACATCTGCTTACGACTAAAGGCGAGAAGCTGCCGCGTCAGGCGGGCAGCGCGCTCGCCCGCATTTTTTATCTCTGTCAGGTGATGATGAAGCGGGTCGCCCACACGCAGGCGATTAAGAGCCAGCTCAGAATAGCCGTTGATGGCCGTCAACAGATTGTTGAAGTCGTGCGCCACGCCGCCGGCTAATTGGCCGACCGCCTCCATCTTCTGCGCCTGCCGGAGCTGCTGCTCCATCTGGTTGCGCTCGGTGATGTCGCGCCCGATGGCCTGCACGCCGACCGGTTTGCCGTTCTTATAGACGATCCATGAATTTACTTCGAGCGCAATTCTTCTTCTGTCCGCCAAAAGCAGTTCCAACTCATAAATGGTCTGCTCCTCTTTGCCCGACATCTTATTCGCAAACATTTCCCGAGCAGTTTCTCTCGATTCGGGAGCCATCACTTCGATAAAATTGAGTTTGACGACCTCCTCAAACGTGTAGCCGGTCATTTCGAGCGCGGCCTTGTTGACGGAGGTGTAATTGCCATTAAGGTCGAGCGTGACGATCATGTCCTTTGCGTTCTCAATCAGACCGCGATACTGCTCTTCGCTTGTTTTGAGAAAGCTTTGCGCCAATCTTTGATCGAGCGCCGCTCGCAGCATGTCGCCAATCGAGTCGATGAGGTCTTTCTCTTCGGAAAGGAATGGGCCTTCAGCCTCCAGAGGCATCTCGTCCAGATAGACGACTTCAACAGCGCCGCGCTTGCCGTCAACGGTTGTAAACTCCGTCCGGAGCGTCCACTGAGTCTCGGAGAAATTTTCCGTCGCGCATTCGGAATCACCCAAACGCAGACGCGCCGCGCAGATTTCCGGATACTGGAAGGCGGGCGGAAGCTGCTGCGCCATCTTGCACAGCAACTCGTCGGTTGTGATATTCGGGTTATGAAGAAGCCGGGCCGTGCGGTGCAACGCCGTCAGCTCTTTGACGCGCTCTCCCAAATTGTAAAGAAGTTCGTCGTTCTTTTGTTCGGCCTTCTGCCGGTCGCTCAAATCGAGCACGAGGCAAACCGTATCGGTCTTTGATTTCAGCAGCGCGACACCCAAAAGGATGGGCACGCGGCTGCCGTCTTTACGCAGATACTCTTTCTCGTAGGGCGCAATCCTGCCCGTCGCCAACAACTCTTCGGCCCGCTCGCGCTCGAAAGCGAGATATTCCGGCGGCGTTATCGCGCGCCAATCAATCTCGCCTCTTTCCAGCTCCTCGCGCGTGTAGCCCAGCATATTTAGAAAGGCATCGTTGGCCTCGATGATGCCTCCCTCGAAATTCGCCGCGACAATGCCGACTATGTTCGACTCGAAGAGAGATTTAAACTGCGCCTCGCTCTCACGCAGCGCCTCTTCTGCGCGGCGCTCGGCCGTCACGTCGCGGAAATAGCATGTCACCCCCTGCTCGTCGCCGTAGATGTGCTGCTCGATCCACACTCCGAGAGTCTCGTAATACTGCTCGGAATGCGCGCCCTGCCCTGTCTCGATTGCTCTCTGACACTCATGCTCAAAACGAGAGCCGACAAGCACCGGGTAGGCTTCCCAGATGTTTTTTCCAAGCAGATCTTCGCGTTTACGCCCGAGGATTCTCTCGGCGCGCGAGTTGATGTAGGTATAGCGCCACTCTCGGTCGAGTGCGACGAATCCGTCGGTGATTCGCTCGAGTATTCCGGCATCGAAAGTCTGAGCAGCGCTGCTTGTGTGCTCGGAGCGAGCCTTTTTCGTCTTGCTTCTAGCAGCGGCTTCCTGACGATCTTCTGACATGACTGTGATTCGTCGATTCCTTTTTAATGGCGCAGGGCGCAAACTCAACACCGCGTGTTTCCCAACTCTACCCGACTGTCTCGCGCTTGCCTGCCGCAGAGCCAGCGCCGGCGCAGACAACCCCGAAATAGTATATCGGCATTTGTTCGAATAATAATAAACGCAAAATTTTATCACGCTGCATCTTCTTAAACGTTTAGATGTAAAATGATTCGTTTCTAAACAGATGATAATTTTCCATGACAAACAATTATTGACCCACAGCGATTGTATAGACGCTTTGATTCTGACGACGGATCCACGACTTCGAGGCTCTCGACTCCAGACTGACATTTGCTAAACTGTCGGAAACGCGAAAAAGGAGGTGTGAAAGCTTTGGGCTTAGTCATCTACGTCAAGCCGGGCTGTCCTTATTGCCAGCAGGCGCGCGACCATTATCGCTCCGAGGGCGTTGAGTGGACCGAATACGACGCGCAAAACGACCGCGAGCGACGCAAAGAGATGCTCGCTTTTTCGGGCGGCGACCCGACCGTACCCTGTCTTGTTCGTGACGGCGCTTACGTCGGCTCGGGTTGGGGCGACCCGCCGCGCGGTTGAACCGTCCACGACTAGAAGCCGGCCGTGCGCCGGACGCGAGAGAATTCTGGACGAACTTTTGATTTGCGATTGAAGATTAACGACCGGAGGAATACAATTCGGCTCGTCAAAAAAAGCTGTCCGATGTCCGTAGTCAGTTGTCCGTTGTTTCTATTCGCAAACCTGAACTTTTCATTGTGCACGACGAATTGTCTGACCAATCACAACGGACAATCGACAACTGACTACGGACAGCTTCGATCAACATGATCGGCACCACCCTCCTTAACTATCGCATCACGGAAAAGCTCGGCGCGGGCGGACAGGGCACGGTCTATAAGGCCGTCGATGAACGTCTCGGTCGCACGGTCGTCATCAAAGTTTTAGCGCCTGAGCTGACGGCGCGCGAAGTCAATCTTCGACGCTTCGAGCGAGAGGCGCGGCTCGCCTCCTCGTTAGACCATCCGAACATCTGCACCATCTATGGGCTGCATGAAGTCGAAGGCACACACTTCATCGCCATGCAGTACATTCAGGGCAAGAACGTGCGCGATCTGGTTGCGGGCCGCCCGCTCTCTCTGGAGAGCGCGCTTTCAATCGCCACGCAGGTGACCGAGGCTTTAACGGCTGCGCACGCGCAGGGCATCATTCACCGCGACATCAAAGCCGGCAATGTGATGGTGACCGAGGCGGGGCTTGCCAAAGTGCTCGACTTCGGGCTGGCTAAGCTACTCGATGAGAGCCACGCTGACGCCGCTCGTCCAGAGAACATTCATCTTACCGAGCTTGGCATCCCTTACGGCACGGCGACCTATGCTGCGCCCGAACAGGCGACGGGACAAAAGGTCGATCATCGCGCCGACATCTTCTCAACCGGCGTTCTCTTCTACGAGATGCTCGCCGGCACCTGGCCCTTTCGCGGCAAGTCGAGCATCGAAGTTCGTTACGCGGTGCTTCACGACACGCCGATACCTATCGCCGAAGTACGCAAAGACAATCCGCCGCCCATCCTTCAACAGATACTTGATCGCGCGCTCGCCAAAGAACCCGACAAACGCTATCAAAAGATCGAGCAGATGCGCGACGATTTGCGCGCCGCGTTGCGCGAAATTTCAGGCATCAGCCACACGAGCGATCTAACCAGCGACGTTCCCGGCGGGATGCCCACCGTTCGCCCGCGACACGAGCGCGAAGAGGGCGGATTTGGTCGCACCTTCAGACGTTGGCTGCGGAGTTTGACGGGCGCGGAAGCACAACCCACATCGCTTCCGCCACACGCCGCGCGCAGCACCGCGCCCGGGATGAACACTTCCGGCTCGACGCACCGACGCGAGATACACGACACGCCCAACGCTACGGCTTCCGACGGAACAAAATCAATCGCCATTCTTCCCTTTCGCAATCTAAACAAAGATGCCGAGGCGAGCTTCTACGAATTCTCTCTGGCCGATGCGGTCATCACAGAGCTTGCGCGTCTTAAATCTTTGGTCGTCCGGCCTTCTTCACAAGTCGCCAAGTTTCAAGGTAAATCGATTGATCCGCTTGAAGCAGGAAAACAGTTGCGCGTCAGCACGGTTCTCGATTCAAGTTTTTTGCGCGCGGGCGAGAAACTCCGCGTCAACACGCAACTGCTCGACGTGGCTTCGGGCGAACTGCTCTGGAGCGACCGCATCGACGCTTCCGCCGACGACATCATCGCGCTGCAAGACACCATCGCCGAGCGCATCGTCGAAGGTCTCAAGCTCGAACACACTTCGGTCGAGCGGCTCACTCCGGCTGCTCCGGCGACGCGCAACAGCGCGGCTTACGAGGAATACCTGCGCGGGCGCGACCACTTTGCGCGCTTTCTCTTTCACACGCTCCGCCCTGAGGATTGCGACCTCGCCATCGAACATTTCCAACGCGCCATCGCGCTCGATCAGTCCTTCGCGCTTGCCTATAGCGGACTCGGCGCGTGCTATGCCAACCGCGTCCTCAAAGGTTTGGGCAACGCAGAAGATTATGAGCTCGCCGAAGAAGCTTTTAACCAGGCGCTTGAGCTTGACGCGGACGTTGTCGAAGCGCGCATGTTGATGGTCTTTGTTTATCTGGCGCGCGGCGAAAAACAGAAGGCGCGCATGGAAGTTGCGCGTCTCAGACAAAGGGCTCCGAATGAAGCCGCCGTCTATTTCGTCAAAGGCGCGATTCATCGTCTTGACGGCGAATACGACCGCGCGCTTCGCGCATATGACCGTCTGGCGCGTCTCGACCCGGCGGCGCGCGTCATCGCCAGCTACAACCGCGCGCGCATCTTTCTCTATCAGGGCCGCGTCGAAGACGCTCTCGCCGAACTAGAAATCGGCGCACGTAAAGAACCGGATCATCCGCTTATCAAGACCTTCCGCGCCGTCGCCATCCAGCGCCAAGGAGATGCTGCGGCGGCCGCGCAGATGCTGCGCGAAGTAATAAATGCTCACCCGCAGATGGACGGCATCCGACCCTTGCTCGCGCATGCACTCGTCCGTGCGGGCGACCGGGAAGCGGCGCGCGCTGAACTGACAGAACGCGTCCGCGATGCCGCCGCCGCCGATCATGACGTGGCATATTGGCTCGGCTCGGCATACGCGCTTCTCGACGAGAAGGACGACGCCTTTCGCTGGCTTGAACGCGCCGTTCAACTCGGCAACGGCAACCGTCCCTGGTTCGAGTCAGACCCGAAGCTTGAATCGATACGCGACGATGCGCGTTTTGAGGAGCTTCTCAAACGCATCGACGCGGCGGCCCCGCAGACAGAGGCCGAGAATGCGACCGAAGTTCCGCAATCCAGCATCAGCATCACGCCCACGCCGACCGACAAGACCGAGACAGGTGTCGAGCAGGCGCGCGCAACCGCCAGCGCCGCCGCTTACGAAGAATATTTGCGCGGGCGTGATGCGGGCGGGCGCTTTATCTATCACACGCTCGCGCGCGAAGATTCCGACGAAGCCATCAAACATTTCTCGCGCGCCGTCGAATTAGACCCAAACTTCTCGCTCGCACACTGCGCGCTCGGCGGAGCCTACGCCAACCGCGTCATCAAAGGCTTGGGCGATACACGCGACTACGAAAAGGCCGAGGCCGCCTTCAAACGCGCGCTCGAACTCGATCCGCAACTCCTCGAAGCGCGTCTCCACATGGTTTTTGTCTATCTGGCGCGCGGCGAGAAAGAAAAGGCGCGCAGTTGGGTTGAGATTTTGAGCGCCGAAGCTCCGAACAACGTCGGCGTGCAGTTCGTCAAGGCAACGCTTCATCGTCTCTCAGGCGAATACGACGAGGCTCTCCAAGCCTACGGTCGGATGCTCAAACTTAATCCGGCTGAGCGCGTCGTCGTCTGCTACAACCGCGCGCGCATTCTGATGTATCAGGGCCGCTTTGACGACGCGCTTGCCGAGCTTGAACTCGGCGCAAAGATGAGTCCGGATCATCCGCTCATCAAGACCTTTCGCGCCGTCGCCATCCAGCGCAAGGGCGAGCCTGTTTCAGCCGTTGCGCTGCTCCGCGAAGTTCTCATGCGACACCCGCGCATGGATGCCGTGCGCCCCATTCTCGCCATTGCGCTGGCGCGGGCGGGCGATGCGCAAGCCGCACGCACGGAACTCAACCTACGCGTCCGCGAAGTCGCCGAAGCCGATCACGACGTAGCCTACTGGCTTGCGTCTGCTTACGCGCTTCTGGGCGACTCTGAAGAAGCCTTTCACTGGCTTGCGCGCTCAATTGAATTAGGCAACGAAAACAAGCCTTGGTTTGAATCTGATCCGAACTGGGACGAGCTGAGGGGGGACGCACGCTTCGCCGCGCTGATGCAAGTCATCGACCGCGCGAAGCAAACGGCTAAAGCCGTCAATCGTGAATCGTAAAACGTGAATCGTCCGTTGAGTTGTTAGCTCGATTGATAAATATCAATCGAGCCGGAAAGACTCAAACATCCATTTACGATTGACGATTCATGATTGACGATTCACGAGCATTTCCCCATGAGCACTTTCGTCATCGGCGACGTGCACGGGCGACGCGCGCAGTTGCGCCGTCTTGTCGAGATGATACCTCTGCGTCTCGGACATGATCGCCTCGTCATTCTCGGAGACCTCATCGACCGGGGTCATGATGCGCCCGGTTCAGTCGATGATTGCATAGACCTTGCGCGCGCCGGAGCAATTGTTTTGCGCGGCAACCACGAGCAGATGCTTCTCAACTTTATCGACGAGGGCGCGCCGCTCTGGCTTCACCCGGCGGTCGGCAGCCACCGAACCTTCGAGCAGTACACAGACCACAAGCTGAATGAAGCGGCGCGCAAAGATTTAGACGGCGTGAGGCGCGCAGTTCAGCGCGCCCTGCCCGAAGGCCACGTTGCATTCTTCCGCACGCGCCCGCTCTTTTACGAAGACGAACATGCCATCTACGTCCACGCCGGCCTCGAAATCGGCAAGCATCCGAGCGAATGCACGCCCTATCAACTGATCTGGTCGCGCAACCCGGAATTTTTCAAACACTATCACGGCAAGCCCTGCATCTTCGGCCACACGCCGACCCCTCTGCTTCCCTTGCGTGGCCGCGTCGGTCGTCACGGCATCTACATCAGCCATAGCGCCGTCGGTATCGACACGGGCTACGACGACGCATCGCCTCTCTCATGTCTTCAGCTTCCCGAATTCAATCTCTATCAAACCTTCGCCGACGGTCATACGGCCTTTTATCACATCACGCATTTCCTTCCCCAACCATTGCGCATCTTTGGCAACAACGACCACGCATAATAAAGCTGTCCGTCGTCGGTCGTCAGTTGTCCGTTGTTTGTTTCGCGCAGCCGACTGTTTTCAATAAAACGTTCGACGAGAGCGATCAAAGAACAACTGACGACCGACGACGGACAGCCTTTTACCCTTGAATCCACACGCAATCTCTGCAAGACTTCGACTCGGACAACAAATTTCGAAGCCTCAGAAGCGGAGGAACCCCGAAATGCTCAAGGCTGGCGACGGCGCGCCCGATTTTACGGCGCGAGACACTGACGGAAACGAAGTAAAACTCTCAGATTTGCGCGGTCAAAAAGTCTTGCTCTACTTCTATCCGAAAGACGACACGCCGGGCTGCACCAAACAAGCCTGCTCGATACGCGACTCGTTTTCAGAGTTTGAGGAGCGCGGCATCAAGGTGCTCGGCGTATCGCTCGACGACCAAGCATCGCACCGCAAGTTCGCCGATAAGTATGAGCTGCCCTTTACGCTGATCAGCGACACAGACCATGCGGTCGCCGATCTTTACGGCGTTTACGGCGAGAAGCAGTTTATGGGCAAAAAGTATATGGGTCTGTCGCGCGTCACATTTCTCATCGACGAAGATGGGCGCATCAAACGCGTGATGGACAAGGTCAATGTTGAAGAGCACGCCGACGAAGTGCTCGAAGCCTTCGACTAAGACGTGCGCACCCGCTTACATCAACAGCATCAAAACAGTAAAGCCGCGAGCCGCACGTTATGCAGCTCGCGGCTTTACTGTTTTGGCGCGCGTCTTTCTAACTTCTTACGCGCGCCGCTCCAAAATAAATTGCGCGATTGATCTTAACAACTGCGTCGGGCGTTCGACCTCGTCCAATGCCGCGCAGGCTCTCTCATAAACCTCTTGTGCGCGTCGGCGCGTTGCGTCCAACCCATAAAGCGCAGGGTATGTGGCTTTCTGTGAGCGCGCATCCTTGCCCGGAGTTTTGCCCAAATCTTCGGCGGTCGCGGTTACGTCGAGCAGATCGTCCGTGATCTGAAACAAGAGTCCGAGCTCAAGCGCATAGCGCGTGAGAGATTGAAGCTCGGTGGAGGATGCTTTTGCGATGAGCGCGCCCGCGCGGGCTGAGGCCGCAATCAGCGCGCCGGTCTTTCGTCGGTGGATGAGGTCGAGTTCGTCGGCGTAAACGTCGGTGCGCGTCTCGGCTGCGAGGTCGTGGGCTTGTCCTGCGACCATCCCTGCGGGCGTGCCTGCGGCGCGCGCAAGTTCTGCGATAAGCGAGACGCGCAGGAAGGCATCGAGCGTTTCGTCTTCGGCGATTGTTTGAAAAGCGAGCGTTTGCAGCGCGTCTCCGGCAAGGATGGCCGTCGCCTCGCCGAAGCGTATGTGACAGGTGGGACGACCGCGACGCAGATCATCATCGTCCATCGCGGGCAAATCGTCGTGGACGAGCGAATAGGTGTGTATGAGTTCAAACGCGCAGGCGGTTGAGAGAAGCGCTGCTCTTTGCGCGCCGAAGCTCTCGCCCGCAGCGATGAGCAGCGCGGGGCGAAAGCGTTTGCCGCCCGCAAACAGACTCCAACGCATCGCCGCGTGAATCGAAACCGGGTCAACCGTCTCGGCGGGGACAATCGCGTCGAGTCGCTCGTCAATCGCATCACGGACGCGCGCCAAAAACTCGCGCACGTCCGCCCGCTCGTCGGCGAGCGATTTGTCAGAAGACGCTTTCGTCATCCGACTCTTCCTCTTCGTCCGCACGACCAAATTCGTCGGTCTCAAAAGCTCCGGCGATACGTGGTTGCCCCGCCTCGTCGCGCAACAGCACTTCGATGCGCCGCTCCGCTTCATTGAGACGCTCCTGACAATCGCGCGAGAGCTTTACGCCCTGCTCGAATAGCTCAAGGCTGCGCTCAAGCGGAAGGTCGCCGCGCTCAAGCTCGCGCACAATCTGTTCGAGCGATGCAAGCTGCGCTTCAAAATTCGCGCCGCGCGCGCCGCTCTGTCGCGTCGAAGTCTCTCTTTTTGGCATGACTAAATATTAGTCTTCTCCTAGTCAAAATTTTTGTGCGCCGCACGGTCGGCTGGTATCTGTTCACGTATCGCTTATGGTCTTCGCCTGACGGGTTTTTGCGGCGCAGGAGCGGGCGCGGGAGCGGCGATGCTTGGCGCGATGCGCGCAGCAATCGACGATGCTACGCTCTCATCCTTGATCGTCACAATCTTCCAACGCTCCTCGCTGCGCTGCATAAGCAGCTCGAGCGGGGCGCGCCCCTCGATATTGAAATTAACCTTTGCCGTATCGCCCTCCTCCGTCACGTCCGCATAGCGACCGATGCCTGCGGCGAGCAGTACGAATGGAAGATTGCCGCCCGCCTTTTCAGCAAAAGACTTTACGCCGCGCGCCACTTCGTCGCGCACGCTCTCGCGTACGCGCGGCGCAAGCTGTGGAGCAATCTGTCGCGCCTGCTGCTCAACGGCTGCTGCGTTCAGATTTGCACCGCCCGATGTCAATCGCCCCACAACTTGCGGCACAAATCCTTCAGCAACGCGGTCTGCATCCAACAACTCTTCGACCGCACGCAGGTCGTCGCGCTGCGCGGCATCGACGAGCAGCGCCAGCGAATACGAAGGAGTTCGTTGATAACTGCGCCACCAAAAAAATCCGCCTGCAATTATCAACGCCGCCAGCCCCGCGACGACGAGCGCCGTAATCGACAAAACTTTCGCGCCGCGCCCCATCCCGCGCCCCCTTGAGCGGCGCGATTGATGTTGTTGTCTGACGCTTTCAACGTCGATGACGATGCGGCTCTTGCCGCCGCGCCCCGCACCCGTCCCTGACATCAAATTTCCTCCAACTCTTCGACCCGGCAATGCAGCGCCCCTTCCGAGAGACGCACGCGCACGCGCTCGCCTGCCTTAATCGACCCCGTAGATCGCAAAAGATTTCCGCGCGCGTCTTCTGCCAGCGCATAGCCGCGCTTCAAGACCGAAAGCGGCGACATCGCATCGAGCGCGGCGGCGGCGACGGCGAGGCGCGAGCGCGCATCCTCTACGCGC
>CBDUCU010000054.1:0-12891 GCA_965365725.1 uncultured bacterium
ACAAACGTCGGGTCGCAGCGCGTCGGCAGGAAAATAGGAGAAAGCTGTTAGCTATTAGCTATTAGCTATTAGCTCTAATTCGGCAGTCAACGACGGTTGGTTAGCAGCAATCGTCGTTGACTGCATGCTTAACTTTTCGACGTGGTCTTCTGGCTGGAAGCTAACAGCTAATAGCTAACCGCCTTTTAATTTCCAATCAACACAAGGAAGGGTCAAATGAAAGCTCTGTGCTGGTTTGGCAAAAATGATGTCAGGGTCGAAAAGGTGCCCGACCCGAAGATTCTCAACTCGCGTGATGCGATCATCAGAATTTCGTCGACGGCCATCTGCGGCTCTGACCTGCATCTCTACGACGGGTTTATCCCGACCATGGAGAAGGGCGACATACTCGGCCATGAATTTATGGGTGAAGTCGTCGATCTCGGAGATGCAGTAAAAAATTTGAAGCTCGGCGACCGCGTCGTCGTGCCATTTCCAATTGCGTGCGGCAACTGCTTTTTCTGTCAAAAGAATTTGTGGGCGGCTTGCGACAACTCAAACCCCAACGCATGGATGCAAGAGAAGGTCTATGGTTTTTCGGGCGCAGGGATTTTCGGTTACTCGCATCTGATGGGTGGCTACGCGGGCGGACAGGCTGAATATGCGCGTGTTCCTTTTGCCGATGTCGGCCCGGTCAAAATTCCTGAAGGCCTGCCGGACGAAAAGGTTCTTTTTCTCTCTGACATTCTGCCGACCGGATACATGGCGGCGGAGAATTGCAATATCGAGCCGGGCGATACGGTGGCGGTCTGGGGCTGTGGGCCGGTCGGTTTGTTCGCCATACAGAGCGCCATGCTGCTCGGTGCGGGTCGCGTCTTTGCCATCGAACGTTTTGAAGAACGTCTCGTGCTGGCGGCGCAAATCGGCGCCGAGACGATTAACTATGAGCAGACCGATGTCTTTGAGACTTTGCGTGATAAGACCGGAGGCATCGGGCCTGATTCCTGTATCGATGCCGTCGGGTTAGAAGCGCACGGTACATCCTTCGATGCGGTTTACGACCGCGTCAAGGCCGCACTGATGCTCACGACCGACCGTTCAAACGCTCTGCGCGGCGCGATCATGGCATGCCGCAAAGGCGGGACGGTCTCAGTGCCCGGCGTTTACGGAGGCTTCCTCGATAAGTTTCCTTTCGGGCCGGCCTTTAACAAAGGGCTGACATTTAAGATGGGGCAGACGCACGTCCATCGTTACATGCGTCCGCTACTCGAAAAGATCGAGAAGGGTGAAATCGACCCGTCTTTTATCATCACTCATCGCTTGCGACTTGACGATGCGCCTGAGGGTTACGATACCTTCAAAAACAAACAGGACAATTGCATCAAGGTCGTCATGAAACCTTAAGTTTCAAATTTGGAAGGGAGTAGAAAATGGCCGACACTCAAAAACAGGAAAATCAGGCGGGCGAAACCGAGCCAATCGGCACCCAATCCGAAAGCGACAAGAAAACAGGCGACCCCGGTCGCACGCCCGGCAAGGCCGAGGGCGAAGAGCAAACGGTTAAGGAATCCTAAAACAATTAACCACACAGACCGTAGAGATAAAGTTCAATCAAAGCTGTGTCTCTACGGTCTGTGTGGTTATAACTTTCTTAGCCCCATCCTACGTTGGAAAAATCCCGCCTCAAAAAAAATCCAGACAATTTCCTCAACCTTTACGTCTAAAGAAAAGCGACGCGAAAGAAAAGTGCGGCACGCGAACTAGAAACCCCCGTCCTGTCTGTTGAGGTCTGAGGTAAAAACGCTTGTCTCTGTTCTGTTCTGTGCTATATTTGGGGCGCTTGCACCGAAGGAAGTGAAGTCGCTTCCGACCTCAAAATCGCCCTAACAATTAGGTCTCGCCTCACCCCTTTAACACTTTGATTTGGTGTCAAATGACTGAATATCTCCTCTTCCGTCCGCAAACGTGCTCGGCACGTCTGTCGTTGTGTTGTGTGCTCGCGTGCGTCTTGAGCTTTGTAGCTACAAATGCACAAACAGCGCCGATTCTTTTGACAGAGGGAACGGGCGCAACCACGCGCGCCGTCGCCTTTGAGTCGGTCTCGCGGCGCAGTGAGCCTTTCGCCGTCACGTCGCCAATCGCCTGGAGTACGGATGCGCGCACGCGCGTCATGCTATTTGCGATGAACGTGCAGCTTCTGCCGAGCGAGAGCCTTGACGCAACAAAAGCTCTGACCGCCGAAGCGGAGGATGCAAGCGGCAAAATCTATCCGCTCAAAGTTGAATATGTCGGCAAACCGCCTTATTCGATTTTTATGTCGGATGCCATCGGAAAGGGTTTTCGCGACGTTCCGCAAGGGTGGCTTTTTGCCATCGTCGTGCGCTTGCACGATCAGATGACTGAGAACATGGGCGATGTCGTCGTGCGAATCAATCTGCACGGCGTGAGGTCGAACCCAGTACGCATTGCCATCGGACAAATCGGCGGCGGCCCACCGGACGCGCAAGTCGGCGCTGTTCCAAATCCTGCGCCGGCTTCAACGCCCGCGCCCGCGCCCGATCTTGTGCCGAACCCTTTTACCGGCCCGGCTGCGAGCGCCGACGCAATTCGTTTTCTCGAACAGGCGAGCTGGGGGCCGACAAACGCGGAGGTTTCGCGCGTGCAGCAGATCGGTTTCAAGTCGTGGCTTGATGAACAATTCAACATGCCGACGACGAGCCCCGCGAGCTACACGCTGATGCACTTCGATTCAGAGCAAGGTTGCCCGACAGGATCGCCCACAACCTGTTTCCGCGACAACTACACGTTGCACCCGATCCAGCAGAAGTTCTTCACTAATGCGCTGTATGGGCAGGATCAATTACGTCAGCGCACGGCTTGGGCCTTACATCAGATATTCGTTGTTTCAGGGCTTGAGATCCAACAGCCTTCATGGATGGGCTATTACATCCAGACCATCGACAAAAACGCATTCGGTAACTATCGCACGTTGCTCAAAGATATCACGCTCAATGTCGGGATGGGTGAGTACCTCAACATGCGCGGCAACACGCGTACTAACCCGAACGAGAATTATGCACGCGAAATTTTGCAGCTCTTTTCGGTCGGCGTTGACGAATTGAATCTCGACGGAACGCCGAAACTCGATGCAAATGGACGGCGCATTCCCGTCTATGATCAGGAGGACATCACCAATTTCGCTCGCGTCTTTACGGGCTGGAATTGGAACCAGACAGGGATGCCGCAGGGTGTTCTGAACTATCGCGACCCGATGATCGTGACAAACGCTAATAACCACGACATCGGGCAAAAGACGCTTCTAAACGGTTTCGTCATTCAACCGTTTGCGGGCGGAACAAATCAGCAGCGCATCGACTATGCAAATCAAAGTCTCGATCTTGCGCTCGATAACATCTTCAATCATCCGAACGTCGGCCCGTTTGTCGGCAAGCAGTTGATTCAACACCTCGTGACGAGCAACCCAAGCCCTGCTTACGTCGAACGCGTCGCGCGCGTCTTTAACAACGACTGCGACGCGCTCTATACGGACGGCTGCTCGAATCAACGCGGCAACTTGAAAGCGGTCGTGCGCGCAGTCCTGCTCGACCCGGAAGCGCGCGGCGATCTCAAAAACGACGTGGCTTACGGAAAATTGCGCGAGCCCGTGCAGCTTATCAACAACACTCTGCGCGCTTTTAACGCGACGGGCTTTAACGGCACGGGTCAAAGCGACGGCGTGATCGGAGAAAACTCTTCGAGCAACTTCCCGCGCAATCTAGGCCAGCGCGTCTATATGCCCGACACGGTCTTTAGCTACTACTCGCCGCTCTACGAAGTGCCGGGCACAGGGCTATTCGGCCCTGCCTTTGAAATCCTCTCGACCTCGACCGCGTTGCAGCGCGCCAACACCGTCAACACGTTCGTCTATTCCGGCATCAACACAAACTCGAACAGACCGACGGGCACGGCCCTCAGCTTTACGTCGCTCGAACAACAGGCGAGCAACCCTTCGCAGTTGGCCGATACGCTCAACGCGCTTCTACTTCACAGCACGATGAGTCCGGGGATGAAGGCGCAGATCGTCAACGCACTCAACGCCGTCCCGACCTCAGACGCACAGTTTGCACGCAAGCGCGCGCAGGCTGCGGCGTATCTCGTTTTGACTTCGCCGCAGTTTCAGGTGCAGAGGTAACAGGATATGTCAAAGACCCGTAGAGACTTCATTCGTGAAACCGGCTGCGCCATGCTCGGCGGCGGTCTGCTAGCAACAGGTTTGGCAGACTTCGGTCTCGTCAACGCGCTCGCGCAAAGCTCCGCTTCGGATTATCGCGCTTTGGTCTGCGTCTTTTTAAGCGGCGGAAACGACGGCAACAACACCATTGTTCCGACCGACAGCCGTTACACGCTCTATGCAAACGAGCGTCAGGCCGCAGGCCTCGCCATCCCCGCCGCAGGCCAAACAAACGGGCTCTTGCAACTCAACGGCGAGCCTTACGGACTTCATCCCGGACTCGCCGGTCTTCAGACGCTCTTTAATCAAGGCCGTTGCGCTGTTCTCTTCAACACGGGGCCGCTTGTCGAGCCTCTGACCAAGAGCACATATCAGAATGGAACGGGGAAGCGCCCGCAGCAGCTTTTCTCTCATTCGGATCAGGTTGCACAGTGGCAATCGTCGATCTCAAACGATGTGACTACGTCGGGTTGGGGCGGACGTGTGGCCGACCGCGCCGCCGCGCTCAACGGCGCGGCCACATTCCCACAGATGATCTCGATTGCGGGCATACAGCTCTTTGTCACGGGTCAGACGGCGAGGCCTCTCGCCATCTCCGACTCGCGCACTTCGCTGGCCAACGTCCTGCCGCTGACGATGACGGGTACGCAGACCGCTGAGCGGCGTGCGGCCTTCGATCAAATCAAGGCGCTCGCATCTGGCACGCTCGTCAAAGCGTCTGCCGACGTGACGACCTCCGCGCTTCAAACGAGCGCGGCGCTGGCAAGCGTCTCGGCGACCTTGAGCATCAACTTTCCCGATACGACGCTTGGCTATCAGCTGGAACAGGTCGCGCGCATCATCAAGCTCTGCTCCGATCAGAGTCCGTCGAATCCTCTGCGCATGAATCGTCAGATATTCTTCTGTCAGGTCGGCGGATTCGATCATCACAGCAATCAGATGGCAGCCAACGGGCAGGGCGCACTTCTCACACAGGTGGGCGATGCCATCAAAGCCTTCTACGACGAGACCGCAGCGCAAAACATTGCGAGCAAGGTAACTACTTTTACGCTCTCGGATTTCGGACGTACCTTTCAGCCCGCCGGTTCGGGCGGCGCGGTCGGCTCGGATCACGCTTGGGGCAATCATCATTTCATCGTCGGCGGAGCAGTGCAGGGCGGTCGCACCTACGGCACATTCCCGACGCTTCAACGCGGCGGCCCCGATGATACGGATTCTGGATCGAACCCGCGCGGGCGATGGATTCCGACCGTTTCGGTCGAACAGTTTGCAGCCACGCTCGCAACCTGGTACGGGCTTTCATCGAGCGATTTGACGACGGTCTTTCCGCTTATCAATCGTTTCAGCACGGCCAATCTCGGCTTTATGCTGTGAGGCCGGATAGTCTTCGGCTCTAACAACCGCGCTTATTTATTCACGGGCGTGGCATCAAACCCGCAAATGCTTCGGGGATGTGCCACGCTTTTTTTTGAAAGACCTGCTGGTGACGAAATTCGACGTTTAAGACCATGCCAACTGTCAGACGCATAAAAATCTTCGTCCTCATAATCTTTTCTGCGGGCGGGCTCGCGTTGCTTCTCACAGGCAATTTATTCAATCAAAGCTCGCATGCGCGCTCATCCGGCCCCGATCCCGGTTTTACGGGCGCGCCGGGCGAGTTCAACTGCCGCGAATGTCATCTGGAGGACGGCGCGCCTGCGGGCAGCATCACTGTCAACGCGCCGCAGACGTACGTCCCCGGTCAGACTTATCAAATCACAGTCAACGTCTCTAACTCGCATCCTACGCGCCAGCGTTGGGGTTTTCAGTTGACGGCTGTCGACGACACGGGCAATCGCGCCGGAACGCTGCAACCCGGAGGCGACGCGCTGACGCAAGTTGTCAACGGAACTCTGGGCAGCCCCGCGCGTCAATACGTCGAGCACACGACGGCAGGAACATTTCCGGGTCAGACGGGCGGCGCAAATTGGACTTTTAATTGGACTGCTCCAACGGAATCTGTCGGCCCGGTTCTTCTCTACATGGCAGGCAATCAGGCCAACAACGACGGCAACACTTCCGGCGACAGCATCAACTTTACCTTTGCCGCCATCCAGCCAGCCGAACAAACGCCCGATTTCGTTGTCAACGTTTCGCCTTCTTCGCAAGTCGTCCTGCCCGGCGCGACCGGAACGTACACCGTTACCATCACGCCCTCAAACGGTTTTACAGGCACGGTCAATCTGAGTCTCGAAGGACTTCCGTTCAATTCATTCGCAAGCTTCAATCCGCCTTCTGTTCAGATAACAGATGCAAATGCAAAAACAGCGACGCTCTCAATCACAAACGCGACGGATGCGCCGCTTGGAAATTTCACTTTGATTGTTTCCGGCACAAGTGCGGGACTCACTCGCACGGCAAATGCCTCGCTCGTCACAGGCCCGACTATGCAAGCCTCGAATCTCTCTGTGCGCGCCTTTGCGGCAGGATTTGAACAGCCGACCGGAATGGCATTTATCGGCACAAACGACTTGCTTGTGATTGAGAAGGCCACTGGAAAAGTAAAGCGCGTTCGTAATGGCGCGGTTGAAGCAAACGTGCTCGACCTTGCGGTCAACAGCGCATCCGAACGCGGGCTGCTCGGCATCGCGCTTCATCCGAATTTCAATGCGAACAATTTTGTCTATCTGTTCTGGACTGAGAGCGCGACGGGCGCAGATACCTCAGATCTCGCAAGCGTACCGCAGCTTGGCAATCGAATCGACCGCTACGTCTGGAACGGCTCGACGCTTATCTTTGATCGAAACATTCTCCGCTTGCGCGCCTTTCAAGAGGATGAAAATCAACCTTTGCGCGGCAATCACAACGGCGGTCGTCTCGCCTTTGGCCCGGATGGCAAGCTATACGTTTTGATCGGCGATGTTGGCCGTCGCGGATTTTTGCAGAACATCACAACAGGTGTCGGGCCAAACGGTAAAGACGATCAGTTTGGCGGCCCTGAGCCTGACGACGCACATCTGACAGGAGTCGTCCTTCGTCTTAACGACGACGGCGCAACACCTAACGACAACCCGTTCTTTAATGCGACGACTACTCTGACGGGCGAAGCGGCTGTAAACGTTAAGAGACTGTTTGCCTACGGCATACGCAACAGCTTCGGGATGGCCTTCGATCCGGTCGGCGGCAAACTCTGGACGCAGGAGAACGGCGACGACGCTTTTGACGAGATCAACCGCGTCGAGGCCGGATTCAATGGTGGTTGGATTCAGTTTATGGGCCCGGCCTCGCGCATCAACGAATACAAATCAATCGAAGTCAGTCGGGGCAACAGTCTGCAACAACTGCGCTGGCCGCCCTCGCTTATCGCCGACACAACTGCTGCCGGATTGTCGCGTCTCTATGCGCTTCCAGGTTCTACTTACACCGACCCGCAGTTCAGTTGGAAATACGCGGTCGCACCTTCTCCGATAGGTTTTGCAGGACAAGGTCTCGGCGCTGAATATGCAAACGATCTCTTTGTCGGAGCATCGCGCACGACGCTTCTCGGCGGTTACCTTTTCCGTTTCAAGCTCAGTCAGAACCGGCTCGAAATTTCAACAACCGACTCACGTCTCGCCGACAAAGTTGCCGATAACAACGACCGCTTTGACCTGACCGAAAGCGAAAGCCTCGTCGTCGGGCGCGATTTCGGCATCACTACAGACATCCTGACGGGCCCGACCGGAAAACTCTACGTGCTCTCGCTTTCAAATGGGACGATCTATGAAGTCTCGACGGTCTCGCTCGTCCAATTGGCCGCCGCATCACACACGGTCGCAGAGAATGCCGGAGCGGTCGCTCTGACAATCAATCGCACGGGTGATGCGAGCGCGCCGGTCGCGGTCGAGTACGCAACTTCAAACGGCACGGCTTCAGGGCGAAGCGACTACACGACCGCGCGCGGCACACTGCATTTCGCGCCGGGCGAGACGACAAAGACGCTCAATATTCTTCTCACAGACGATGCGTTTGTTGAGGGAAGCGAGACATTTAATCTTACGCTCATGAACCCGACGGGCGGTCTTGTGCTCGGCTCGCAAACAAGCGCAATTATCACGATTACAGATAACGACACAGCGCCGCCCGCGTCGAACCCAATCGACAACGCGCAATTCTTCGTCCGCCAGCACTATCACGATTTTCTCAACCGCGAGCCGGATGCGCCGGGTCTTGCTTTCTGGACAAATCAGATTACGGAGTGTGAGACGCGCCCCGAAGCCGAACGGCAAGGTTGCCGCGAGGTGCGAAGAATCAACGTCAGCGCGGCATTCTTTCTCTCAATCGAATTTCAGGAGACGGGTTACTTCGTCTATCGCTTACACAGGGCGAGCTTTGGCAGCGCGCCGCAATTTGAATCCTTTATCGCCGAGACGCGCGCCATCGGCGAGGGCGTGATTGTCGGGCAAGCGAATTGGGAAGAGCAGCTTGAGACAAACACGGAAGAGTTTGTCGAGCGCTGGGTGCAACGCGCGGATTTTCTGGCGGATTTTCCAATGACGCTTTCGGCCACGCAGTATGTCCAAAAGCTCTTTAGTCGTGCGGGTGTCTCACCGTCTTCGGCAGAGCTGCAAGCGGCAATCAATCAATACGGTACAGGCGACATTGAGGGAAGGGCGCGCGCGCTGCGCTCGGTCGCTTCAAGTCAGACATTGCAAGCGGTCGAATTCAATCGTGCTTTTGTCTTGATGCAATACTTTGGCTACCTGCGCCGCGACGCGGATCAATCGGGCTATAACTTCTGGTTGGGCAAGCTCAATCAATTCAACGGCAACTACGTCGCCGCCGAGATGGTCAAAGCGTTTATCACATCCGGCGAATATCGCGGCAGATTCGGCCCGTGAAGTTCTACTAACGAATGCCGAGCATCTGCAGGACGGAGCGGTCAAAAATTTGTCTGCCGCTCGCGCGCCACGCTTTTAAGGGTTCTAACTCTTTTTCCGACACAGCGCGGTTGCCGAGCCGTGCGGCAGGCGTTCTCTCAAGCGCGCGGTCGCTCAAAGGGATATGCGGCGCACGCACCCCGAGCGAGTCGGCACTTGCAAGCGCCGACTCTGCTGACTCAACATCCAGATAGAAATCTTCATAGACGAGGACGTGCCAGACAGTCTCGCCGTCGGCGACTTCAACGCCAATCACTCGCATCAAACCAAAGCCGCTTTCGAGTTGAAATATTAGATCGTCGCCCGGCGAAAAACTGAGTGACATCTCTCTTCTCCTAAATGTGGACGCGCGACGCAACGCGCGGTTAGTATGCGTTTGAAATATTCTACACGACGGCGGCGGAGTCGGAGGCTTTGAAAGAAAGAGAGGCGAGAGATCATTACTCGACCCTCGGCGCGGACGCATCTGCTTCGCGCGAAGAGATCGAGCGTCTTTATAAACGGCTCGCCCAAAAACATCATCCTGATAAAGGCGGCGACGAAGAATTGATGAAGGCCGTCAACGAAGCGTATCGAGTCTTACGCGACGACGAGCAGCGACGTGTCTACGACGAGATGCGCACAAGCTCAGCAGATGAAATCAGCGCTGCAAATCTGACCCCCCAAACATCTCCTTCGGCAAGTGCAGACCTGATTGGGGGCCGCCTGCTCGGCGCATGGCTCTGCACTCTGTGCGGGCTTGTTTTGCTCATGCTCGTCAGATTCCACTATGTGAGATTTCTCTGGCCGCTTGCGCTTCTGGCCTTCGCCGTCGTTCTGGCGGGCGTGTTGATGGCGCACGGCGCGCTCGTCTTTGCAAGAAAATGCGCGGGGCCTGAAAAACTCTTCGGACGCTTTTGTTGGGCGCAGGAATTGATCTTCTGGACGTGCGTTGGTGCTGGAGGCTACGGCGTTTATCTGGTCTTGACGGCTGTGTGAAACGATGAGCATAAAAAGCCTCGACCTATTGTTGTTTGAAGTCAACAGTCTCGCAGAGTCGCTCGAATTTTACTGCGAGCGTCTGGGGCTTCAACTCGTCGAACACACGCCTCAGTCAGAGCCGCCGATGGCGACTGTGCGCGGCGGGCGTTTGAGAATTACGCTGGTTGAGCAGCCGGAGACGATGCTGCGCAGGGGGCGCGGGGTTCATTTTTTTCTGACGGTGCAAGATGTGGGTGCGTTTTACGAAGCGCTGCGTGAACGCGGCATCGAGGTTGCGCCGCCCGCAGATGAAGGATGGGGCGGACGTTTTCTGACGCTTGAAGACCCTGATAAATACAGACTCTTTTTTGTCGAATGGAAAAGAATTAGTGATGACTTTAGTAATGAGTAATGAGTGATGAGTGATGAGTAAAGACAAATTCTTACTCATCACTCATCACTCATTACTCATCACTCATCATCCTTTACTCATTTTATGCGTTACATCAAAAATCCACCGAACCCCTGGTTGAGCACGACCGTCGAATGGATCGGCGAGCCGCCGCCGACGCGCGTCGAAGTTTTTGAGGAGACCGAGACGCGCAGAATCATCACGCATAACAACAGCCCTGATGTTGGCTTCGACTTTTCGGTCAACTGCTATCGCGGCTGCACGCATGCATGCAGCTATTGTTTTAGCCGTCCGACGCATGAATATCTCGGTTATGGCGCGGGGACGGATTTCGAGACAAAGATCGTCGCGAAGGTTCGCGCGCCCGAGCTTTTGAGAGAAGAATTTATGCGGCCCGGTTGGAAGGGCGCGACGCTTGTTTTCTCGTTTACTTCAGACCCATATCTTCCGCTTGAAACACATTACAAATTGACGCGTCGTTGTCTCGAAGTCTGCCTTGAGTTTCGCAACCCCGTCGGCATCGTCACAAAATCCGCGCTCGTCAGACGCGACACCGAACTTCTGGCCGCGCTCGCACGCGAGGCCAAAGCGTCGGTCTTCTTCACGATTCCATTTAACGATTACGAGACGGCGCGCGCAATTGAGCCGTTTGCGCCTTCGCCCGAGGCGCGCTTTCGCGCGATGCGTGAATTGTCTGAGGCGGGCGTTGAAGTCGGTCTCGGCATCGCACCGCTTATCCCGGGTCTTAACGATTCGCACATTCCCTCGCTGCTCAAACGCGCAAAAGAAGCAGGCGCGCGCGAGGCTTTTATCAATCTATTGCGTCTGCCCGGAAGCGTCGCGCCGTATTTTGAGCAGCGTTTGCGCGAGCGTCTGCCAACCAAAGCCGACCGTGTGATGTCGCGTTTGCGAGAGGTGCGCGGCGGTCGTCTCAATAACAGCGAATTTGGTGAACGGATGCGCGGGCGAGGCACATATTGGGAGGTGATCGAAAAATCTTTTCGCCTTCACTGCGCGCGTCTCGGTTTCACCAAAGAGAATGGCTGCACACACCCGCCGGACAGGGCTACGACATTTCGCAGGCCGAGCATGCAAGGCAGTCTCTTTGATTAAAAGGCTTGAAAACTCGCTCCCTTTCGGGCGTATAATGCGAGCCTCACCGCGAGTCCTAAAGTGACAAAAGGAGGCATCTTCAAAGGTATGACTATCATTCGCAACGTTGTCTGCCAGCGCGAGCCATACTTTGTACGCGAGTCGGCAACCGTACTTGACGCGGTACGATTTATGGCGAGCCGGAACATCGGCGCGGTCTGCATCCTCGACGAAAAAGACGCGCTGCGCGGCATCTTCTCAGAGCGCGACCTTTTGCAACGAGTCGTCGTCGAAGGACACGACCCTGAACGTCTGCCCATCGCGGAGGTGATGAGCGCGCCGCGCGCCGTCATCAACTGCGACGAAACGCCGCACGAGGCGCTCGAACGCATGGAGCAGGTCGGCAGCCGACACTTGCCCGTCATGGACGGCGACCGTTGGATCGGGATGCTCTCGATGCGCGACATCATGCGCGTCGAGATCAGCGATCAGGGCGCGGAGCTAAAACTGCTGCACGAATACATCCAGCACTAAGCAGCGCCGAAACTGAAATTTTCTTTGCGAGCGAGGGGGAGTGAAATGCATTGGAACTATCTGCGGGCGCTCTTGAGCGTCACAATCCTGCTCGTCGCATGCGCGCCGCAGCAGAGAAGCAATCACGTCTCCACCGGCAACACTGCAACTGCTGCGAATACAACAGCCTCAGAAATAGGAAACGGCATCCGCGTCGAAACAGTCGCCACAAACCTGCAAGTTCCCTGGTCAATCGTTTTCACGCCGGACGGGCGCATGTTCTTTACTGAGCGACCGGGCCGCGTCCGGCTCATCGAAAACGGTCGGCTGCGTCCAGAGCCTCTGGCCGTTATTCCCGACGTTGAGACAAAAAGCGAAAGCGGATTGATGGGGATGACGCTGCACCCGCGTTTCGCCGAAAACCGTTGGCTCTATCTCGCCTATGCTTACGAGCGCGACGGTATCAAGGTGCGCGTCGTTCGCTTCACCGAAACGGGCGGGACGCTTTCAGAACCCAAAACAATCATCGAAGAAATACCCGCGGCGCAGTATCACGCAGGCACGCGGCTCGGTTTCGGCCCGGACGGCAAACTCTACCTGACGACCGGCGACGCTGCCCAGAGAGATTTAGCGCAGCGTCTCGACTCGCTTGCAGGAAAGACGCTTCGACTCAACGACGACGGCTCTGTCCCGACAGACAACCCTTTCGTCAATCGCGCGGGTGTGCGGCCTGAAATCTGGTCTTACGGTCATCGCAACGCACAAGGTCTGGATTGGCAACCATCGACCGGATTGATGTTTCAGAC